>NZ_JBIXLM010000050.1:0-26391 GCF_045798545.1 Paeniglutamicibacter sp. ORCA_105
ACGCCCGGTCCCATACCGAACCCGGAAGCTAAGACCCACTGCGCCGATGGTACTGCACTCGGGAGGGTGTGGGAGAGTAGGTCACCGCCGGACATAACTGTCCCGAAACCCCCAAGCCCCCGCGGCTTGGGGGTTTCGATGCTTAACCACCACACCACCAATACACAATTCTTGGATCACCTGGCTCCGCTACCAACGCGCCACTCGCAGATGTCTCGCGATCTCCCTTCGCAGGCAGAGCCGCTAGGGTTGAGGGATGGACGGACTATTCTCACACGCGGCATCAGCCAACGATTCTGGCTCCCAAGATGATTACCGCTTGCCGGAGCACCGGCATACGGTCAGCGTCCCGGTGTCTGCGGACCAGGCCTTTGAAGGCTTCTCGGAATACATACACTTGTGGTGGCCGGTAGGCAAGCTCTCACACTTCGGGCCGGGCAGCCATGTCACGTTTGAAAAGGGAAGCCTCCTCGAAGAATCGGACGACGGCAACCAGCATCTCTGGGGCAAGATCGTTCATTTCGATGCTCCGCACACCATCGTCCTGGACTTTACGCTGGGCATGGAAACTGCCCCTCCCACCCATGTGAGCCTTGAATTCCATGAGCAGGGGTCCGGCACCGAGCTTATCCTGACCCATGAAGGATGGAGCTCAGGACAGGTCGGCAAGGAGCAATACGAGCACTACACGCAGTGGCCGGAGATTCTCGATTTCTACGCTCGCTTCATGGGAGCCAACAGCCGGCCCGACCGCTAGGCCCATGGAAGATGACCGCCGTTGCCCATTCACGGCTCAGCCATATCAAAAACGCTTTGAAGGGGTGGCATGAACCTCGAAACCGCCGACTCGGCACTCATTGACGATCTGATCCTGCACATCGGTGAGGAAGCTGTAACCATCGACCCCAAGATGCTGCTGTCCCACAGCCATGACTTCGGGAGGATCGTTGACCACCAGCTGCCTTTGGCCGTCGTCTTTGCAGAGCGCGTGGAAGATGTCCAGGCGACCCTGCGTCTGGCCGCAGCGGCTGGAGTCAAGGTCGTGCCTCGTGGCGCAGGCACGGGCGTCTCAGGCGGCGCCCACGCGACCGCACGCTGCATCGTGCTATCCCTCGAACGCATGGACCGGATCCTGGAAGTCCGCCCCGAGGACGAGGTGGCAGTGGTCCAGCCCGGCGTCATCAACGCGGTGCTGAACAGGTCCGTGGCCAAATACGGGCTCATGTACGCACCCGACCCCGCCAGCTACCAGCAATCCACGATTGGCGGGAATGTGGCGACCAACGCCGGCGGGCTGCGCTGCGCCAAGTACGGGGTCACCACTGACTCCGTACTTGGCCTGGACGTCGTCCTGGCCGACGGCACCTTGATCAGTATCGGGCGGAATACCTTCAAGGGGGTTGCAGGCTACGACCTGACCTCGCTGCTGGTCGGTTCCGAAGGTACCTTGGGCGTTGTCGTCTCCGTCACCGTGCGCCTGCGCTACCTCAGCGAAAAGACCTGCTCGATCGCCGCGGTGTTCACCGACGTTGCCCAAGCGGCCGCCGGCGTGGTGGCCATCGCGCGGGTGCGCGTGCAGCCGGCCATCCTGGAGTTGATCGACCTCGGAACGATGCGCGTGCTGGATGCCGCCTACGGTTCGGACCTCGGGGCGCGGGGCGGGGCCATGCTGTTGATCCGCACCGACGGCCATGGCGCCGAGATCGAGGCGGGCATCGTGCGCTCGGCCCTTGAAGGCCTCGGCGCGCAGGTGAGTGCACCGGGTGACGAAGAAGCGGTGCGGCTGATCGAGATGCGACGAGCCAGCCGCGGTGACGGGCAGGACGACAAATACCGGGTCGGTGAGGATGTCGCCGTGCCCAGGTCGGCCATGGTCGATTACATGGGGACCCTTGACCGGATCGCCGAACGGAACAACGTCATGGTGCGCGTCGTGGCCCATGCCGGAGACGGCAACCTGCACCCCACCTTCTGGGTCGACCCGGACGACGGCGACGAAGGCGTGGCGCGGCTTGACGCGGCCCTGGAGGAATCCATCCGGGCAGCGTTGGCGGTGGGCGGGACCATCACCGGCGAGCACGGAGTGGGCACTGCCAAGCGCGACTGGCTGGCCTGGGAACAGTCCGAGGAAGTCCTGGAGCTGCAGCGCAAGATCAAGGCCGTCTTCGACCCGCAGGGCATCCTGAACCCCGGCAAGGCGATCCTGTGACGCAGGGCCCACTGCCGCGATTAGGCGTTCGAGTGAAAAGTCGGTAAACTTTTTATTCGTTGGTACAACACCGGGATATGGCGCAGCTTGGTAGCGCGCGTCGTTCGGGACGACGAGGTCGCAGGTTCAAATCCTGTTATCCCGACCAATGTGAGCCCCGCAAGAAACTTCGGTTTCCTGCGGGGCTCGTCCCATTTAAAGCCCCGTTTCCGAAGTCGCGGGCATGTCTGGCGGCCCCGCCACCTATCGACCGGGAGCCCCCGTCTGACTCTCGTAAACAAGCGGGGGGCCCGGCCATTGGCCGGGCCCCACACACATCAGGGAATCTATACGTTGGTCGGGTTACTTGACCAGGTAGCCGCGCAGGTCCTCGAGAACCAGTGAGGCACCTGTCGGACCCAGGCCCAGGAACCAGACGTCGTCGTTGACGCGCTGCACGTTGCCGGCCTTGACGGCCTCGAGCTTGCTCCAGATCGGGCCCTCCAGGGCTGCCTTCTCGCCGGTGGCCTCGGGGGTTCCGTAAGAGGAGTAGAAGATCCAGTCCGAGTCGGCCTCGGCGAGGTTCTCCGCGGAGATCTCCTTGGCGAGGTCGTCAATGTCCTGGTTCTCCGGGCGGGAGAGGCCTGCGTCGTCCAGGATCACGCCGATCAGCGAGGCATTTCCGTATAGGCGGACCTTTTCGGGCATGAAGCGCAGCAGGGAGATCTTGGGATCTCCCGTGACGTCCTTGCCCAGTGCGGTGGCCTTGTCCTGGTAGGTGTTGAGTACCTCGACGGCCTTGGTTTCCTCACCGAGCGCCGCGGCGGCCAGGCGGAAGTTTTCCTTCCACGGGTAACCCGGGCGGATGGAGAACACGGTCGGTGCGATCTGCGAAAGCTGCGGGTAGAGCTTGTCGGCGCGCAGCTGCGAGCCAATGATCAGGTCCGGCTTCAACGCCGCGATGGCCTCGAGGTTCAGTTCCTGGATGGTGCCCACTGTCTTGGCGTCCTTGACGGAGTCGGCCAGGTAGCTGGGGATCGCATTGGCGCCCTCGGTGGAGGGGATGCCGATCGGGGTGAGCCCCAAGGACAGCACGGCGTCGATTTCACCGGTGTCCAGCACCACGACGCGCTCGGGCTTCTTGGCGATCTCGGTCTCGCCGTTGGCGTGGTTCAGGGTGCGCGGGAAGACGCCCGGGGCCACGTTGGCACCGAACTTGGCGGTCGCTTCGTCCGCGGTGGAGAAGCGTTCGCCGCCGACCGCAACGTCGGAATTGCCCGGGGCAGTGTCGGTGCTGCCGCCGGCTGCACAGCCCGCGGTGAGTGCGATCAGGAATAGGGCTGCTGCTGCCTTGGCGGCGCCGAAGCGGGGCCTGCGGCTCGAAGAAATCAATTTCACCACGCAAATGTATCCTATTGATGTTGCCCGTACCTAAGGGATGTTGTTCGGGAGCGGTGGAGACGCGGTAGTGTTGAACGGTTCGAAGCTAAGGAGATGAATCGTGGCCAGTCCGATCCCCGCTCCGACGAGCCCCGAAAACAGCCAAGCCAGCAGAGGAAAAACCGTCCCCGGCGGCTGGCCGAGGGTCGCGGTTCCGCTGCTGCCGGACAGGATTCCGGGCGCGCTGGCACGCCGCATGTCACTTTTGGCCTGTTTCGCATTGTTGCTTGTGCTGCTCGCGCTTTTTTCCCTGGCCGTGGGCTCCAAGCACATCGAGCTCTCCGTTGTCGTTGACGCGCTGCTTGCGCCGAACGACTCGGCGGACCATGCCATCATCCGCGACTCGCGGCTGCCGCGGGCGCTGCTGGGCGTCCTGGCCGGAAGCGCCTTGGGCATTGCCGGGGCGCTGGTCCAATCCATGACGCGCAACGCGTTGGCGGAGCCGGGCATCCTCGGGGTGAACGCCGGGGCCTCGCTGGCCATCGTCATTGCCGTGGGCACCTTCGGGGTGGGCGGGTTCAACGGCTACGTCTGGTTTGCCTTCGGCGGCGCGGTGCTGGCCACCGGCGCCGTGTACCTGGTCGGGATGGCGGGAGCACGCTCCAACGATCCCGTGCGACTGGTGCTTGCGGGCGTCGCGCTCGGGGCGGTGCTTTCGGGCATCGGCACCGCGCTGGCCCTGGTGCAGCCGGGCGCCTTCGACCAGCTGCGCGCCTGGACCATCGGTTCACTTGAGGGTCGATCCACCGACGTGCTGGCCCCGCTGGGGATCGCCGTGGCCGTAGGCTTCGTGCTGGCGTGCTTCACCGGCCGCTCGTTGAACGCCCTGGCGCTGGGGGACGACACTGCCCTGGCCCTGGGGTACAAGGTGGGACGGGCCCGTGTGCTGATCTTGCTGGCGGTCACCGTGCTGGCCGGGGCCGCGACCGCCGCGGTGGGGGCGGTCAGCTTCCTGGGGCTCATGGCCCCGCACCTGGCCCGGCGCTTCTCCGGCCCCGATGCCCGCTGGATGCTTGCCTACACCGCGGTGCTGGCCCCGATCATCCTGCTGCTGGCCGATGTGCTGGGCCGGGTCATCATCCCCGGTGAACTGGAAGCGGGGGTAGTCTGCGCGTTCGTGGGTGCCCCGGTGCTGATCATGCTGGCCCGCCGCAGGAAGCCGGTGGCGGTATGAGCGCCGAGACCACGACCCAGGCAACCCAGCCGGACAACACCTTCGTCAAGGTGCCCGGCAGGGCCCGTCGCCTGGGCCGCGAGGCAGCGCTCTGCCTGCTGCTCTCGGCGCTGGCAGTGCTGTTCGCGCTGCTGGTGGTCGGTAGCGGCGACTACCCGATGGGCCCGGGGAAGGTCGTCGGCGTGATCCTCGGAGGCGGGGAAGGGCTGGAGAGCACCATCGTGTTCCAGTGGCGTGCCCCGCGTGCCGTGGCCGCGCTGGCCTTCGGCGCCGCGCTGGGCGTGGCGGGTGCGGTGTTCCAGTCGCTGACCCGCAACCCGCTGGGTTCGCCCGACATTATCGGTTTTTCCACCGGTGCCTACACCGGGGCGCTGCTGGCCCTGACCCTGGTGGGCGGCAGCTTCCTGGCAACCTCGCTCGGGGCGCTGGCTGGCGGCCTGCTGACCGCCGTTGCCGTGTACTTCCTGGCCTGGCGGCGCGGCTCCCACGGCTTCAGGCTGATCCTGGTGGGCATCGGCATCTCCGCGATGCTCGCGGCCCTGAACCAGTGGCTGGTGCTGCGCGCGGAGATCGAGGTGGCCATGGCCGCCGCGGTATGGGGAGCCGGGACCCTCAACGGCGTCGGATGGCCGGTGCTTATCCCGGCGCTGATCATTATCGTCCCGATCCTGGGGCTCACCGTGGCCGGCGGCCCGAAGCTGAACATGCTGGAAATGGGGGACGACACCGCGACAGCACTGGGCGTGCACGTCGAACCCACTCGACTCACGATGATCGTGCTGGCGGTGCTGCTGACCGCAGCCACCACCGCGATCGCCGGGCCCATCGCCTTCGTGGCTCTGGTGGCGCCGCAGCTGGCCAAGCGGCTGAACCGGGCGGCGGCGGGCATGCGCCTGCTCCCGGCGGCCTGCATGGGCGCGCTGCTGCTGGTGGCCAGCGACCTGGTGGCCCAGCGCCTCTTTGCCCCGGTGCAGCTTCCCGTGGGCGTGGTGACAGTGAGCATCGGCGGCATCTACCTGATCTGGCTGCTGGCCCGCGAGGGGCGTGCGGCCAACCGGACCTAGCCGTCGGTGGCGCGCAGCCAGGCCGCCGCGTTGGCGCCCAGCAGGCCCTCGGCGGCCAGCTGCGCGCCGAGGGCGTCGGAGAAGAGCAGCGCTTCCCCTGCAGGCAACGGCACCGGGGCATCGGAGAGGTTCAGCACGTTGACGATGTCCGAATTGCGGATGGCCAGCACCTGCGGAAGATCCGGGTTCGCGTAGAAGGACAGCGAGCCCAGGCCCAGGCCAAGTTCGCTGCGCAGCGAAAGCGCCTTGCGGTACAGGTTCAGCGTGGATGCGGGGTCGTTCTCCTGCACGTCGCGGGAGAATTCCGCCCAGTCCCCGGGCTGCGGCAGCCAGGTTTCCCCGCTGGGGGAGAACCCGTAGGCAGGTGCGTCGTGCACCCAGGGGATCGGCACGCGGCAGCCGTCACGCCCTGTCTTGGCCCCGTTGGTGCGCAGGAACCCCGGGTCCTGGCGGTACTCGTCGGCCAGCGTGGTGTGGTCGCCCAGGCCCAGTTCCTCGCCCTGGTAGAGGTAGGCGCCTCCCGGCAGCCCCAGCATGAACACCGTGGCGGCGCGCGCCCGGGCCAGGCCCAGCACGGTGTCCGGCTGCGGGTCGCGCGGGCCGATTCCGTCGCCCAGGTCCAGCGCGACCTTCTCCAGCCCGAAGCGGGTGGCGTGGCGTGAGACGTCGTGGTTGGAGAGCACCCAGGTGGTGGGCGCGCCGACGGTGTCGAAGGCGGCCAGCGAGTCAGCGATGACGGTGGCCAGCGCGTCGCGGTCCCACAGGGTGCGCAGGTAGTCGAAGTTGAAGGACTGGTGCATCTGGCCCGGGGCCACCCAGTCGGCCAGGCGCGTCAGCGGGCGCACGTTCGCCTCCGAGCAGAGAACCGGATCCCCGGGGTACTCCTCGCAGATTTCCCGCCAGCGGGCGAAGACCTCGTGTAGCTCCGGCTGCCCGAACATGGGCGCGTCGGCGAAGGGGAAGCCGGGCTGCGGGGTGCCGTCCGGCGCCCCGCCCCAATTGGGCATCCCGTCCTTCTTGAACATGGCGTGGGCAACGTCGATCCGGAAACCCCCGGCGCCGGCGTCCAGCCAGAAGCGCAGCGTCTTTTCGAATTCTTCAACTACCGCGGGGTTGCGCCAGTTGAAGTCTGGCTGGGTGCCGTCGAAGAGGTGGAAGTAGTACTGGCCGGGTGTTCCGTCGGGGTTCGGCACGCGAGTCCAGCCAGGCCCGCCGAAGAGCGAGAACCAGTTGTTCGGCGGGGTGTTCCCGCCCTCGCCCAGTCCGTCGGCAAAGTGGAACATGGCGCGTTCGGGGGAACCCGGCTCGGCGGCCAGGGCTGCCTGGAACAGTGCGTGCTCGTTGGAGCAGTGGTTGGGGACGATGTCGATGATGATGCGGATGCCGAAGGACTTGGCGGTGTCGATCAGCGTCTTGGCGTCGTCCATGGTGCCGAAGAGCGGGTCAACGCCGCGGTAATCCGAGACGTCGTAGCCGGCGTCCCTTTGAGGGGAGGGAAAGAAGGGGGAGAGCCAGATGGCGTCCACACCCAGGGTGGCGATCTTGGGCAGTTCGGCCGTGATGCCGGCCAAGTCGCCCATGCCGGAGCCGGTCGAGTCCTTGAAGGAACGCGGGTAGATCTGGTAGATCACTGCCCGGCGCCACCACTGCTCGCCCTCTTCGGGCTCGTGCAGCATCGGGCCCAGGGCGTACGGCCTGGCGGAGGTGGTCAGGGCATCCGACGCTGAAGACGCGTCCTTCGGTAGCGACATGGTGTCAAGCCTATCTACTGGACGGAGCTTTCGTGGGGGCCGATGCAGCGGGGTTACCCGGCGGCCGGTGGCGAGGTGGAGGTGCGAAGCACGAATTCCGTGGGGAAGAATTCATCGACAGGCAGGGTTTCGGCGGGCTCTTCCGCCGCGCCCTCGCCGAGCAGTTCCATGATGCGCGCGACGGCGGCCTCGCCTTGGGCCGCGGGGTGCTGGGCAATGGTGGTCAGCCCGAAGAGCTCGCCGAGCTCGTGCCCGTCGATACCGATCACGGAGAAGTCCCCGGGCAGCGAGAGCCCCAGGTCGCGGGCGGCCATGATGGCACCGAACGCCATCTCGTCCGAGACGCAGAGCAACGCGGTGGGCCGGCCGCGGGGGTTGGACAGCAGGCTGCGGACCTTTTGGTAGGCCCCGGCCGTGGTGAAGTCGGCGTCCAGCAGCCACTGCGGGTTCACCGCGATGTCCGCCTGGTCCAGGGCGTATTCGAACCCGTCGAGGCGCGCGCCGGGCAGCTTGAAGTCGACGTTGAACGCGTCGGCGCCACCCAGGAAGGCAATGTCGGTGTGGCCCAGGGAGATCAGGTGTTCGGTGGCCAGCGAGGCGATGTTGAAGTCGTCGACCCGGATGGTCTGGACCTCGGGCAACAGCCCGCCCAGGGCCACCAGCGGCTTGCCCACGGAGCGGAGCTGGTGCAGCTCGGGATCGGTGAGCTTCAGGGTCACGGTGATGACCGCGTCGAGGCGCTGGCGCATGAGCAGGTCCTGGAACACCGCATCGCGGTGCCGCTGCTCGCCGCTGGTGTTGTACAAGGTCAGGTCGTAGCCGCGCTCGTTGAGTTCCTGCGTGGCCCCCTGCAACACATTGGCGTAGTACCAGCGCGAAACCGTGGGCATGACGATCCCGATGTTGCGGCTGCGTCCCGAGGCCAGCGAGGAGGCGTTGTAGGACAGGACGTAGCCCAGCTCCTTGGCCGCGTTGGCGACCGCCTCGCGGGAGGCCGCGGAAACCTTCCCGTTTCCGGACAGGGCGCGGGAGACCGTGGCGACGGAGACCCCGGCGCGCAGTGCCACGTCCTTGATGCTTGCCATGATGTGCGGCTTCCTTGTCCTCGGGCGGTCGTGCTGGGGTACGGAATGGGGGCGGCTAGGCGGTGTCCGGGCGCAGCCACACGGCCGCATCCGGATTCAGCGCCAGCCACGACGCGGCCTCCGGCGAGCCGGCAACCGCGGTGGCGGAGCTGGCCAGCAACACCTCGCCGGCCGGCAACGCCACGGGGGCGGTGCCCAGGTTCAGCAGGACCAGCACCCCGGAATTCCCGAAGCCCAGCAGCTGCGCGCCGTCGATTCCCTCCACCCAGTTTAGGTTGCCAAGGCCCAGTTTGTGGGTCCGGCGGAGTTCCAGGGCCATGCGGTAGAAGTGCAGCGTGGAGTCGGGGTCGGCCTCCTGTGCCTGCCGGGTGACCGTTTCCCAGCCTTCGGGCTGCGGCAGCCAGCCGGCGGCGTCGCTAAATCCCAGGGACGGGGTCGAGTCGTTCCAGGGCAGCGGGACCCGGCAGCCGTCGCGGCCCAGGCGCTCGCCGTTGGTACGCGCGTAGGAGGGGTCCTGGCGGTATTCGTGGGGGAGCAGGGTGTGGTCGCCCAGCCCCAGTTCCTCGCCCTGGTAGATGTACGCGCCGCCCGGCAGCCCCAGCATGAAGAGCGTCGCGGCACGTGCGCGTGCCAGTCCCAGCACCGGATCCGGTTGCACGTCCTCGGGTCCCAGTCCGTCCCCGGGGCGCAGGGCCGGGGAGAGTGAGCCGAGCCTGGTGGCGTGCCGGGGCACGTCGTGGTTGGAAAGCACCCAGGTGCTGGGGGCACCGACGGCGTCAAAGGCCCGCAGCGAACGGGTGATGATGGCCTTCAGCGCGGCGGCGTCCCAGTCGGTGTGCAGGAAGGGGAAGTTGAAGGACTGGTGCATCTCGTCCGGGCGAACCCAGTCGGCCATGGCCTCGATGGGGTGCACATTGGCCTCGGCACACAGCACGCGCTCGCCGGGGTACTGGTCGCAGACCGCCCGCCAGCGGCGGTAGACCTCGTGCACCGCGGGCTGGCCGAACATCGGCGCATCGGCAAAAGGGTAGCCGGGGGAGTCGGCGCCGTCTGCCCGTCCGTCCCAGTCGGGAAGCCCGGAGGCCTTGATGAGGGCGTGGGCCACATCCACGCGGAACCCGCCGGCGCCGCGGTCAAGCCAGAATCGCAGGATCGATTCGAACTCGTCGCCCACTGCCGGATTGTCCCAGTTGAAGTCGGGCTGGGAATGATCAAAGAGGTGCAGGTAGTACTGGCCGGGGCTGCCGTCCGGGTTGGCGACCCGGGTCCAGGCGGAGCCGCCGAAGTGGGACTGCCAGTTGTTGGGAGGCAACTGGCCGTCCGCTCCCCTCCCGTCCCGGAAGATGAAGTACTCCCGGGCAGCCGACCCCGGCGGGGATTCCAGCGCCGCGCGGAATAGCGAGTGTTCGCTGGAGCAATGGTTGGGCACGATGTCCACCAGGATCTTGACCTCGAGCCGGTTGGCCTCGGCGATCAGCTCGTCAAAGTCGGCCAACGTTCCGAAGAGCGGGTCCACGGCGCGGTAGTCGGACACGTCGTAGCCGGCGTCCTTTTGCGGGGAGGCGAAGAACGGGGAGAGCCAGATGGCATCGACGCCCAGGGAGGCAATCTGGTGCAGCTCCGCGGTGATGCCGGGCAGGTCGCCGATGCCGGTGCCAGTGGTGTCGCGGAAGGACCGCGGATAGATCTGGTAAATGACGGAGCGGCACCACCATTCACTCCGGCTCGAAGGCGCGTGGGTCGCGTCCTCGAGCCGGAACTCCAGATGCGCTGGTGGGGTCGCTGGGTGCTCGTCGGTCTGGGACATGCGCTCAAGCATAACGACGAAACCATCAAAAGTGGAAGCGTTTCCATGTCTGCGTTTCGAATCTCTGGCATGGGAACGTCCCGGCAAAGGTTGAGTTTTCGTCGAACTTCCGCATAAAGGTGGCGTTTTTTGAGCATCTGGATGTCAGGGACGACGGCCTGGTGGAAACTTCTCCATTGTGATCTGGACGACAGCAGTGGAAGCGTTTACACTGAATCTCACGACACCAGCGCCGATGGGATCACGGGGCGCGCAACACTCGAAAGAGGAACCACCATGACGGGAAACAACTCACCCGGTGCACGTCTCACGCGCCGCACCTTTACCCTGGGTGCGGTCGGCGCCCTCTCGGCGCTGGCACTGACTGCCTGCGGCGGCGGTGCGCCGGCGACCGCACCCTCGAGCAGCGCGGCGGCCACCAGTGCCGCAGCCAGCGTGCCGGCGACCGGAACCAGCCTGACCTTGTGGGTCGACGCCGAGCGCTCGCCGGCGCTGAAGGACATTGCCGCCAAGTTCAAAGCCGAGAAGGGCATCGACGTCAAGCTGGTTGTCAAGGACTTCGCCGCCGTGCGCGACGACTTCATCACCCAGGCACCCACCGGCAAGGGCCCGGACATCATGGTCGGCCCGCACGACTGGCTGGGAAAGCTGGTGCAGAACGGCGTGGTTGCCCCGGTGCAGCTTGGCGACAAGGCAGGGACCTTCGCCGAAAGCTCCATCAAGGCCATGACCTACGACGGGCAGACCTACGGCGTTCCCTACTCCATTGAGAACGTCGCACTGGTCCGCAACACCAAGCTGGCTCCCGAGGCCAAGACCACCCTTAAGGACGTCCTCGCCGAGGGCAAGAAGGCCGTGACCGCGGGCGATGCCAAGTTCCCGTTCCTGGTCGGACTTGATCCCAAGCAGGCCGACCCGTACCACCTCTACCCGTTGCAGACCTCCCTCGGGGCACCGGTCTTCGCCCAGAACGCTGACGGCAGCTACGACGCCAGCGAACTGACCCTGGACAACGAGGGCGGCAAGAAGTTCGCCCAGCTCCTGGCCGACCTCGGCGACAAGGGCTCGAAGGTCCTGAATTCCAATATCACCGGCGACATCGCCAAGGAGAAGTTCCTGGCCGGGGAATCCCCGTACTTCCTTACCGGCCCCTGGAACATCCCCGACATCGAGGCCAAGGGCATCAAGTTCGCCGTCGATCCGCTGCCCACGGCCGGGGACAAGCCAGCCCAGCCATTCATTGGCGTGAACGGCTTCTTCATCTCCGCGAAGTCGAAGAATGCCCTGGCTGCCAACGAATTCGTGGTCAACTACCTCTCGCAGCCCGACGCGCAGGACGAGCTGTTCAAGATCGGCGGCCGCCCGCCGGCGCTGACCGCGTCCTTCGAGAAGGCCGCCAGCGATCCGGTGGTCAAGGCCTTCGGCGAGATCGGCGCCGACGGCGTGCCGATGCCCGCGGTTCCCGCCATGGACGCCGTCTGGGCCGACTGGGGAGGCACCGAGCTGAACCTGATCAAGGGCAAGGAAGCCGACCCGGCCGCTGCCTGGTCGAAGATGACGGCCAACATCGAGAAGAAGATTTCCGGCGGCAAGTAGCCGACGGAAGCAAGCGCCGGCTGCGGGGAACCGGTGGTGCGTTTTCTACGCGCACCACCGGTTTCACGCAGCCGGACCCGGGCCAGCGGCCCGACACCCATCGCCGGTCGGCGGTCGATCGCACGAGGAAAGATGTTGGACCCCATGGTTGAAATCGAAGAAAAGCCCAGTGCGGCCCCACCGCTGCGAAACGGGAAGCGGCCGCGTTCCGAGGGCCGGGGCACCGATTCCCTCGGCGGCATCCTCGCCAAAATCATCCTGCTGGGCATCACGGATGCCGTGGCCGCCTTCGTCCTCTTCCAACTGGCCCTCAGCGCTGAATGGATGATCTTCGGAATTTCGCTGCTCACCACGTTGGTGATCAACTGGATCTACCTGCGCCGTGGGGGACTGCCGGCCAAGTACCTGGCTCCGGGCATCATCTTCCTGTTGATCTTCCAGGTCTTCGTGATGATCTTCTCCACCTACATCGCCTTCACCAACTACGGCGACGGGCACAACTCGACCAAGGCCGACGCGATCGCCTCCATCCAGCTCTCGGCCTCCGAGCGCGTCCCGGATTCCCCGCAATTCCCCACCTCCGTCCTGGAAAAGGGCGGCAGCTACTTCCTGTTGGTCACCACGCCGGAGGGCGAGGCAAGAATCGGCTCGGCCGACAAGCCCCTGGAAACAGTGACACCCTCCGCCACCGGCCCCACGGGTGCCGCGACCGGCGTGGAGGGCTACACGACCCTTGACTTCGCGACCCTGCTGGCTCACCAGCAGGAAATCACCGCCCTCACGGTGCCGATCAGCGAGAACCCCGAGGAAGGGGCGCTGAAGACCGCCGACGGCTCCACTTCCTACGTGTACACGCCCAAGCTCAAGTACGATGCGAACACCGACACCTTCACCGACACCGCTACCGGGACCAGCTACGCCGACAACGGCCGGGGTTCCTTCGTGGCCGAGGACGGCTCTGCGCTGAACACCGGCTGGAAGGTCAACGTGGGACTGGACAACTTCCAGCGCGCGTTCACCGACCCGAACCTCCAGGGCCCGCTGCTGCAAGTGATCGCGTGGACCTTCGCCTTCGCCATTCTCTCGGTGGCAACCACCTTCGCCCTGGGCCTGTTCCTGGCCATCACCTTCAATCGGGCGGATTTGAAGGGGCAGAAAATCTACCGGATTCTGATGATCCTGCCCTACGCGTTCCCCGCCTTCCTCTCCGGACTGGTCTGGTCGGGCCTCCTGAACCCGGAATTCGGATTCATCAACAACGCCCTGCTCGGCGGGGCGGACATCCCCTGGCTCACCGACCCGGTGCTGGCCAAGATCTCGGTACTGATGGTGAATCTCTGGCTGGGCTACCCCTACATGTTCCTGGTCTGCACCGGCGCCCTGCAGTCGCTCCCCGAGGAGGTCGACGAGGCCGCCCGCATGGACGGGGCCGGCGTGTGGAAAATCTTCACCGCCATCAAGCTGCCGCTGCTGCTGGTCTCCCTCGCGCCGCTGCTGATCTCCTCCTTCGCCTTCAACTTCAACAACTTCAACGTCATCTACATGCTCACCGGCGGCGGGCCGCGCTTTGACGGAACCACCTTTGACATCGGATCCACCGACATCCTGATCACCATGGTGTACAAGATCGCTTTCGGCACCGGCACCGGCCGCGACTACGGACTGGCCAGCGCGCTGGCCATCCTGATCTTCATCATCGTCGCCGTGGTGTCCGCGCTGAGCTTCAAGAAGACCAAGGCCCTGGAGGAACTGAACTAATGAGCACCGCGACCGCACCGCACGCCCCGGTGCTCGAAAACCTGCCCGCGCCGGCCAAGGCAAACAAGCCCACGTTGGGGCAATGGTTCAGGTCAAAGGGCTGGCGCCACCTGGTGGCGATCGCCGCCACGGCCTTCTCCATCTTCCCGCTGCTCTATGTGCTCTCCGCGGCGCTGAACCCCACCGGCACCATGGCCGGGGCCAGCACGATGTTCACCGAGTTCGGCTGGGGCAACTTCGAGGCGCTCTTCGCCAACCAGGAACGGCCCTTTGGCCGCTGGTTCGTCAACACCCTGGTCATCGGCCTGGTCACCTCCGCTGCCACGGTGTTCCTCGGGGCGCTGGCCGCCTACGCGTTTTCGCGCATGCGCTTCTCCGGCCGCCGGTTCGGCCTGCTGACGCTGTTGCTGTTGCAGATGTTCCCGCAGCTGCTCACGGTGGTGGCGATCTTCCTGCTGCTGAACTTCATTGGCGACATCATTCCGGCCCTCGGGCTGGGCTCCCAGCTCGGGCTGATCATGGTTTACCTCGGCGGCGCGCTGGGCGTGAACACCTACCTGATGTACGGCTTCTTCAACACCGTGCCGATGTCGCTTGACGAATCCGCGCGCATCGACGGGGCCAGCCATGTTCAGGTGTTCTTCAGGATCATCTTGCCCCTGGTCACCCCGATCCTTGCGGTCGTGGGCCTACTGGCCTTCATCGGGATCTCCTCCGAGTTCGTGATCGCCTCGGTGGTGCTCACCGACCCCGAATCACAGACCCTGGCGGTTGGCCTGTACTCCTACGTGGCTCAGCAGCGCAGTGAGAACTGGGGTGTCTTCGCCGCCGGCGCCGTGATTGCCGCGGTCCCGGTGATGACCCTCTTCCTCTTCCTGCAGCGCTACATCACCTCCGGCCTGACCGCCGGCGGCGTCAAGGGATAGCGCCCATGCCAGGCACCCGGATGCACGCCATCGACTCGACGCTGTCACTGCAACCGCACCACGACGGTTCGCCCGCATACGTAACGGGGCCGAGCGTGCCCAGCCTCGGGGACGTGCTGAGGCTGCGCCTGCTGGTGCCGGAGGGCGCCGCGACCCCTGTGTCCGTGTGGCTGCGCAGCCTCCGCGACGGGGAACCGCACCTTGAACCGGCGGGCGAGGTGTGCGGCGGCGCCACCCGGGTTTTCTTCGAGGCCACGCTGCCGATGGTGAATCCGGTGCAGCGCTACCGCTGGTACCTGCAATACCGGGACACCGAAGGCGTTCATCACTACCGTTGGCTCAACGCTGCGGGCCTGCACCGACGCGATGTGCCCGACGCCTTTGATTTCAGGGTCCACGCGGGGCACGGGACCCTGGATTGGGTCAAGGAATCAATCATGTACCAGGTGTTCCCCGACAGATTCGCGAACTCCGGTGCCGAAAAGCCCACGGCAGGCTGGATGGTCGGCTGCGACTGGGACACCGAAGTGCAGGGAAGTGGTGCCGATACGTCACGGCAATTCTATGGCGGCGACCTTCCCGGGATCCAAGACAAGCTCGATCACCTGGTCTCATTGGGGGCGACGGTGCTCTACCTGACCCCAATCTTCCCCGCGGCCTCCAATCACCGCTACGACGCTTCCTCCTTCGACGTGGTCGACCCGCTGCTCGGCGGGGACGCGGCCCTGGTCTCGCTGGTTGCCTCCGCCCACGCCCGCGGCCTGCGGGTGGTGGGCGACCTGACCACCAACCACACCGGGGCCGGGCACCACTGGTTCGTCGATGCCTACAAGAACCCCGGGGCGCCCACGGGGGAGTATTACTACTTCAACGCGGACAACAGCGACTACGAGGCGTGGCTGGGTGTGCCCTCGCTGCCCAAGCTGAATTGGAATTCCGCCGCACTGCGCGAGCGGTTCATCCTGGCAGAGGGCTCGGTGGCGGTGCGCTGGCTCAAGGAACCGTTCAACCTCGATGGCTGGCGCATCGACGTGGGGAACATGACCGGGCGGCGTGGGAGCGATGACCTGAACCACGAGGTCGCCCGGATGCTGCGACAGCGCATCGAGGAAGTGAAGCCCGGGGCCATGCTGCTGGCCGAATCGACCTCCGACGCTGCCCACGATGTGCCAGGCGATGGATGGCAGGGAGTGGTGAGCTACAGCAATTTCACCCGGCCGTTGTGGCAATGGCTGGCCAAGGATCCGGACCCCGAGGCCTTCAAGTGGTTTTTCGGGCTGCCGCAACCCGGGCCGGCGCGCATCGACGCGGCCGACTTCGTGGCGACGCACCGGGAAATGGCAGCCGGTTTCAGCTGGGAGGTGCGGCTTGCCAGCGCGAATGCCTTGGATACCCACGACACCGCCCGGGCTGCGAGCCATACGATCGACGGCGGCCAGGAAATTGCTGCCTGTGCACAATTCACGTTCCCGGGGATCCCGCTGGTGTTTGCCGGGGACGAATTCGGACTTCACGGATTCAACGGCGAGGATTCCCGAACTCCCATGCCCTGGGGCCAACCCGAAAAGTGGGGCAAGGACCTGCGGCCGCTGTACGCGGAACTGGCGGCACTGCGAACCAATCACCGGGCCCTGGTTGACGGCTCGCTGCGCTGGATCGTCGCCGAGGAGAACCTGCTGGTCTATCTCCGGGAGCACGCGACCGGCTCGGTGCTCTGCGTGCTGGCCCGCGGAGTGGTCCCGGAAACCAACCTGGGCCACGCAGTGCGATTGGCTGGGAAACCAGGCGATGTTCTCACCTCGGTGGGGGAGGCGCCCGTACTGGTTGTGAATGGAACAGGGGAGCTGCGGGTCAGTGCGAGCGGTCCCGGCGCTTCGCTCCACCGAAGCACCGCAAACGTGGCGTGGACCTAGCGAGCGGGAATCGAATACCGGACGCGGAGCAATCCACGTTCGGTCATGGAACTTCCAGCGGCGAACACCAGGATGGCGACGAGGATGGGCAGGAACCCTCCGAACCCGTCGTCGGACAGGGATGCGCCGCCGAATGCAGCGGGCTGACGGCCGGAGCATTTATGGGAGATAATTCATTTAGGTGAGATTCTCCTATGTCCCAGCCAATCAACCAATAAACCACCGGAAACCGAATCCGTGGTGATGGCAGGCTACGTCGTCGACTGCTCTTCCGGGCCATACACCAGTCGGGCCTCGTCCCTGCGATGGCGCAGCACGGCATCCACGTAGGACGCGACAGCTTCTTCCATGGGGACGTTGGAGCCGCGTGCCTCGGAAATGTACCAGCGGTGCTCGAGGACCTCGTGCACGATCTGGGCCGGCTCCAGCTTGCCGTGGAACTCGCGGGGGATGGCCCCGGTGATCCGGTCAAAGACGTCGGCGACCCAACGGGCCGCGGCAATTTCCTCATCCGCCTCCGGGTGCTTCTTGGCCCGGAAGGCATCGAGGTCGTTGAGCAGCCTGCGGGCCTGGCCTTCTTCCACGTCCAAACCGGTCAACCGCAAAAGCCTGCGGGTGTGGTGCCCGGCGTCCACGACCTTGGGCTGGATGAGCAGCTGGCCGCCGTCGGGGGATGTCTTGAGGCTGATTTCCTCCACGTCGAAGCCGAGTTCATTGAGCCGACGGATGCGTTCGTCGACCCGCCAGCGTTCGGAGAGGTCAAAGGATTCCTTGTCGTTGAGCTCGGCCCAAAGCCCACGGTAGGCGTGCAGGATGTCCTCGCTCGTGGCCACCGGGTCCACGGTGTCCTCGATGAGCCCGGCTTCCATCAGGTCCATGAGCTCTCCGGCAATGTTCACCCGGGCGATTTCCAGGTCGTATTCGCGCTGGCCGGAGGATAGTTCGGGGTACAACTCGCCGGTCTCGGCATCCACCAGGTACGCGGCGAAGGACTCCGCATCGCGCCGGAACAACGTGTTTGACAGCGACACATCGCCCCAGTAGAAGCCAATCAGGTGCAGGCGCACCAGCAGAAGCGCCTGGGCGTCTATGAGCCGGGTCAGGGTGTCGCGGCGCAGCTTCTGGGAGAACAGCGCGCGGTACGGGAGCGAGTATTTCAGGTGCCGGGTAACCAGCACCGGGTCAAGGTCGTTGCCCTCGGTGTCGGTGCGCCCGGTGATCACCGCGACCGGCTCCACGCAGGGTGCGGCCAGGCGGCGCAGCTTGCGCAACATGTGGTATTCGTGCCGGGCCACGTGCTCACCGGTTTCCTTGATGGCGATGACTGCCTTGCCCATCAGGGCGAAGCGCACCACGTGACGGGAGATCCCGCGCGGCAACGGGGCCAGCGTGTCGCTCGGCCAGTCCTCCAGCGGGATTTGCCACGGCAGGTTCAGGAGGCCCGGATCGGCGGTGGACGCGGTGATGGACAGCGAACCGGCAACGGGCGGGGCGGCGGCAGGGGCGGTATCACGCGGCAACTTGCCGTTCTGGGCATGGTTGGTGGGCTCGTCGTGCCAGCTGGCGGTGTGGCGGATCATGGCGTGTGTGCCGTCCCTTGGTGCGGTGATGAGAGGGGATGGGTGAAGCGGAAATGCGGAGGCGGCCGCACCCAGCACCGGGCTGAATACGGCCGCCATTGGCAGTAATCGTGCAATCACACGATAACGGGCAAGTCCCTAGGCGTCGGAAGACGCCTGTGCGTGTGCACCGTTCCGGGAAGGCTCGGCCAGACGGTCGCCGGACGCGGTGTCAAAGAGGTGCACGTGTCCGATCTTCGGCGCAACGTGGATCGTCTCGCCCTTGAACGGAGGCTTGCGACCGTCGACACGCACCACCATCTGGTATTCGGTGCCGCCCACGGTGGTGTGACCATAGACGTAGGCATCGGCGCCGAGCTCCTCCACCACGTCGACCTCGACGGCAAGGCCCTCGTTCTCGGAGACCTGGTCCAGGTCCTCGGGCCGCACGCCCAGGGTGACCGAGTTGCCGGTTGCCGCCTCCAGTGTCGACGAGGCCACCGGGTAGATGGACCCTCCGAAGGCGACGCCACCATCGGCCACCGGAAGCTCCAGCAGATTCATGGCGGGCGAGCCGATGAAGCCGGCCACGAAGACGTTGGTCGGGCGGTCGTACAGTTCGCGCGGGGTTCCGACCTGCTGCAGCAAACCGTCCTTGAGCACCGCAACGCGGTCGCCCATGGTCAGTGCCTCGACCTGGTCGTGGGTCACGTACACGGTGGTGACGCCCAGACGACGGGTCAGCGAGGCGATCTGCGTGCGGGTCTGCACGCGGAGCTTGGCATCCAGGTTGGACAGGGGCTCATCCATGAGGAAGACCTGCGGGGAGCGAACAATGGCGCGTCCCATGGCCACGCGCTGGCGTTGGCCGCCGGAGAGTGCCTTGGGCTTGCGGTCCAAGTAGTCCTCGAGGTCAAGCAGCTTGGCTGCTTCCTGAACGCGGCGGGCACGCTCTTCTTTGTCGATTCCGGCAATTTTCAGGGCGAAACCCATGTTGTCGGCGACGCTCATGTGCGGGTAAAGCGCGTAGTTCTGGAAAACCATGGCGATGTCGCGGTCCTTGGGCGGGACGTTGGTGACGTCGCGGTCGCCAATGAGGATTCGTCCGGAGTTCACGTCCTCAAGGCCGGCGAGCATGCGCAGCGTGGTGGATTTTCCGCAACCCGAGGGGCCGACAAGGACCAGGAATTCGCCATCGGCGATTTCCAGGGAGATCTTGTCCACGGAAGGCGTGGTGGCTCCGGGGTAGATGCGGGTGGCCTGGTCAAAAGTTACTGATGCCATGAAGCAGCGATCCTTTCACGGGCAGGTACGTGCCCGACGATCCGTAGTGAATGGAATCACAAGCTTCTCATATCGAGTACCAATTCCAAAAGGGCTGGCAATTCCCCTGGCCCATTAAGGCGGAATTGTGCCTTGGTATTTCCGGATCCGATTTTTACTCCGATGTCTCCAGGGCGGAGTACGGCAAAGGCATCCTCGTCAGTGACGTCGTCACCCGCGAAGAGCACCGTGGAGGCGTCGGCCACCTCGCGCAACCAATTCAGCCCGTCTCCCTTGGTGCCCACCAGCACGCTGGCTTCCAGCACGGCCTTGCCGTCCAATGCCTGCAGGTTCTCGATGTCGTCCAATTGCTCGTGGGCGGCCCGTAATGCCCTGGCCGCGACTTCCGGGTCGGCCTGCCGCACATGCAGAACGATCGAGGCGGGCTTGTATTCAAGTGTGGTTCCCTGGTGGGCAGAGGAGACGGCTTCAAGGATTTCGGTGGCCTTGGCCAGCGCCGAGGTCTGTGCGGGACTGAGGTCGATGTGTTCGTCTTCGGCATCAAAGGCGGCAGGGGCCCAGCGCTCGGTGCCGTGGCTGCCCACCAACAGGGTTTGTTCGGGCGGGCTGCCGACGGCCCTCAGTGCAGCCAAGTCGCGGCCCGAGATCACGGCGGTCACGGTGTTTTCCAGGGCGGCCAGGTTGGCAAGTGCCTCGGAAGCTGCCGGCAACGGGCGCGCGTCCTCGGGACGGTCCACCAAGGGGGCCATGGTTCCGTCGAAGTCCACGGCTACGAGCAGTATCGGGGTGTCGACCAGGGCTTCAATGGCATCGGCGAGGTCAGGGGAAATGGGGCTCATGGGTGTCCGGTGGATCCTTCAGGCGTTCGGGGCGGGTAAAAGCGGATACATGGGTCAAGGCAGGTCACCGGCTCGACCCAAGACCAAACAACAAAATGCCATGCGCGGATGCAAGGGGGGATGATCTTCCCCCTTGCATCCGCGCCGCAATACGAATCGGCCTAGACCAGGGTGTCGACCGGCAAGGGCTGGGCCAGCGAGGAAAGGAACGTCTGGGACCAGGTGGCCACATCGTGGTCTCGCAGGTGACGGCGCATGCGTCGCATCCGGCGGGCCGAGTCCTGCGGATCCATGCGCAAGGCGCGCATGATCCCGGATTTCATCCCGTCGATGTCGTGGGGGTTCACCAGGACGGCCTGGGTGAGTTGGTCGGCGGCACCGGTGAACTCGGAAAGCACCAGCATCCCGGTGTCATCGGTGTGTGCAGCCACGAATTCCTTGGCCACCAGGTTCATTCCGTCACGCAGCGAGGTCACCAGCATGATGTCCGCCGCCAGGTAGAGGGCAATCATTTCCCGCAGCGGGTAGGAGTGGTGCAGGTAACGGATCGCTGTGTGTTCCATGGTGTCGTGCTCGCCGTTGAGGTTGCCGACCATGAGCTCAACCTGGTCCTTGAGCTGCTGGTAGCGCTCGACATTCTCGCGGCTGGGGCTTGCAACTTGCACCATGCAGGCCTCGCCGACGTGGATCGCGCCGTCGGCCAAAAGCTCGCCATAGGCCTTGAGCCGGTGTCGAATGCCCTTGGTGTAGTCGAGGCGGTCAACGCCCAGCATGATGGTCTTCGGGTTACCCAGTTCCTGTCGGATCTGTTTTGCCCGAGCCATGATCTCGGGATCGTGCGCCAGCTCGGCTACCTGCTGGGTGTCGATGGAGATGGGGTGAGCCTCGGCACGACAGATGTTTCCGGTGGATCCGCTCTCCGCAGTCGATGCCGGCGGGATCGCCAGCGAGCCCTTGACGGTGCGGTCGGTGAAGCGGCGCATGCAGCGCAGGAAGTTGCTGGCATCGGCGGTCCGTTGGAAGCCCACCACGTCGGCGCCCGCCAGACCCTCGAGTATCTGCTTGCGCCAGGGCAGCTGGGAGAAGATTCCGGGGGACGGGAAAGGAATGTGGTTGAAGAACCCGATGCGCAGATCCGGGCGGGCCTCACGCAGTAGCTTGGGCACCAGCTGCAATTGGTAGTCCTGTACCCATACCGTGGCGCCCTGCTTGGCGACGCTTGCGGTGGCTTCGGCGAAGCGCTTGTTGACCTTCTTGTAGTTGTCCCACCACGTACGGTGGAATTCAGGGGGCACGATGACATCGTGGTACAGCGGCCAGAGCGTTGAGTTGGAGAACCCCTCGTAATACAACTCCAGGTCGCACTCTTCGAGTGGTACGGGGATCAGATGGATTCCGTCGTTTTCAAAGGGTTCCAGTTCTTCGTCGGTCGCTCCGTGCCAGCCGACCCAGGCTCCATCGGATTCCTGCATGACCGGAGCAATTGCCGTCACCAGCCCCCCGGGGGAACGCCGCCACGACAAATCGCCGTCCTCGCCCTGTACGCGGTCCACCGGAAGCCGATTGGCCACCACGATGAAGTCGTAGCTTGGTTTCTCGCTACCGGATGCACGTTCAAATTCGAAATCCGCTTGCATGTTGACCCTCCATTTCTAGCTCAAGATTAATGTTGAGCTTAGGGGAAGCACGTGACGTATGCGACACCATGGCGCTAAGCTACGCCGACGACTTACCCTAAACTGGTTGGGTCGGGGGAGTACCAAACCAAACTTAAAGGACGTTTTGACCTATGGCATCCAATAGCCAGCGGCCGAGCAAGGCCGAACGGACAGCAAGCGCGCGAGAGCAGGCACAGTCCATGCGTGTCGCCCAGGAAGCCGCTGACAAGCGCAAGTCACTGTTTATCAAACTTGGCGTGCTGGTGGCCGTGCTCGCCGTGATTGCGTTGATCGTTGGCATCGTCCTGCAGAACAATGCCGGCAAGGTAGCCGATACCGGTGCCGTGCCCAAGGGCGGCAATGAAGCCGGCGGCATTACGCTCACCTCGGATACGACGGTGGCCGACACTTCCGGTTTGACGGTGGACGTCACCAAGGCAGGCACAAAGCCGACCGAAGCGAAGGCCCCTGCGCCGCGCGATGCGGAAGCCGCTCCCAAGGGCGAGCCGGTCAACCTGTTGATCTACGTGGACGTCAACTGCGTGCACTGTGCCAGCTTCGAGGAACAGTATTCCGACCAGATCAGCACCTGGCTTGCAGCCGGAGACGTGCAGGTCGAGTACCGCAACGTGGCGTACCTCGATGGCGGATCACCGACGAACTTTTCCTCCCGCGGCGCCAACGCGCTTGCCTGCGTAGCGGACCAGGCCCCGGCCTCGTACCTGCCGTTCGCCAAGGGCCTGTTCGCCCACCACGCACAGGGTGAAATGAAGAATGCGGAACTGGCCCAGCTCGCCGAGGACAACGGCGCGGATGTCTCCAGCTGCATCGAAGACGGCACCTTCCGTTCGTTCGTGAAGTTCACCGACGAGGCTTCCCGCGTTGATTCCATCGGCGGAACCCCGAGCGTCTTCATCCAGGGCAAGTACTGGGATGCGAATGCCGAACCCGACTTCGTTTCCGTCGTCAACGCGGCAATCGCTGCCAACAAGTAAAAAGCCATACACCGGACCTTTGCCGGGGTTGGGCGGCTGACCACATGCTGGTAAACCGCCCAACCCAGGGCACCGGTGCAAAAGGCGGCCGGCCTCCCGTTTCCTGCTGAGGTGCATTGTCGGCTACGCTAGTTCCTGCACTTGGGTCATGATTTATCGGACCCGGGCAGTCCGCCCCCTTAGCTCAGTTGGCCAGAGCACCTGTCTTGTAAACAGGGGGTCGCCGGTTCGAATCCGGCAGGGGGCTCCACTGAAAACCCCGTGATTCCGCGGTAAAACGCTAGGAATCACGGGGTTTTTTCATGCTCAAGAGTAGCCCTAATCAGGGAATCCTCCACAATTCCTCCACTTTGGAGCCTCGGGTTTGGAGCCCCGGACGAAACAATATTTGGATGTTCATGGCTTCAATGGGCAACATCAATTCAGCTCACAGGGTGCGGCCCCGGAGCCAAACGTCCAGAGGATTGCCTTTGCCGGCTGGCTCGATGTTGCGCACACGCGGTCGATGCCCTGGGCCACATCCACGACCGCACCCCGGTGATCGTGCCTGCCGACCTGCAGGCGGACTGGCTGGATCCCGGGCTTTCCGACAAGGCGGAGATCCGTTCACTGTTGGATGCCATTCCGGATCCCGAGCTCGTGCCGCGTGAAGTCGGCAAGCCCATGGGAACTGCGCGCAACAACGGGCCGGAACTCGTCGAACCCATGGGCGACCGCTAGCTTTCGCCGCCGGCGTCTCGCCGTCCATCTTCATCTACTGGGGCTCGGACGTCACACTGACCTTGAATGAGGAGCCCAAGGACCCGGAAAAGACTGCGGGGCGTGCCGCAACCATGAACATCCTGGTGATAGTGCTGCTGTACATGATGATGGCCCTGGAGATGCTGGCCTAGGAGGGAGTCAGAAGGGGTTCAACGGGGCGTTTTGGGCAAATCCGGCCCAAATTCGCTCCCACCGCCGGGCGGCGATGGTGTTTCTTTTGTCCCGCTTCCGTCGTCGGCGGGGCCGGCACCTTCTTCGGCCTCGGCCATGGCCGCCTCGCTGAAGGGGACGGCTGTCTGCAGCCCCGTCGCTCCGCGAACCGGGCCGGGCCGGCGCTGGCGCAGCGGGTCGCGGCGCAGGTCAGCGTACAGTGCCACGCAGAGCCCGATGATGATCAGCACAAACGGGCTGGCGGCCAGGATGGTGAAAGTCTGCAGGGCAGCGAGCCCGCCGACGGCCAGCAGGACCGCGGCCACCGCGCCGGTGAGCACGGCCCAGAAGATCACCAGCGGCTTCCAGGGGTGCTTGCTGCCGCGTGTGGACAAGGTCCCCAGCACGAGGGCGCCGGCGTCGGCGCCGCTGATGAAGAAGACGGCGGTCAGAACCATGACCACCAGCGCCGCCCCGATGAAGAACGGATAGTTCTGCAGGGCTGCGAAGAACCCCGCCGCCTCGCTGCCGGTGCCAGCGATGTCCACGCCGTTCAGCTGCAGGTTCATGCCGGCCCCGCCGAAGATGACAAACCACACCATGCTGACGGCGGTGGGCACCAGCAGCACGCCCAGGACGAATTCCCGGATGGTGCGCCCGCGGGAAATCCTGGCGATGAAGGTGCCGACAAACGGGGTCCAGGAGATCCACCAGGCCCAGTAGAAGATGGTCCAGCTGGCCAGCCAGTCACTGCCGCCGAAGACGGCCGAATGGAAACTCATCGGGACCAGCTCGGTCAGGTAGGCACCGATGGCAGAGGGCAGAAGATCCAGGATGAAGAGCGTGGGGCCGGCCACGAAAACGAACAGCAGCAGGACTCCGGCCAGGACCATATTGGTGTTGCTCAGCCATTTAATGCCCTTGGAGATGCCGCTGGCGGCGGAGAGCACCACGCCGACCGTCAGCACGCAGATCACGAGGATCGGCACCGCGGCCGAGGGGTCTTCCTCGAATTCGCCGGTGCGCAGCAGCGCGAGGCCCGCTGCGATCTGCAGCGACCCGAGACCGAGCGAGGTGGCGGTACCGAATTTGGTGCAGATGATGGCCAGGATGTCGATGGGCTTGCCCCAGCCCCTCTTTTCGATGCGTTCCTGGCCGAACAGGGACTGGAACGGGGCGCTCATCAGGTTGCCGCGGCCCATCCGGTAGGTCGAATAGGCCAGCGCCAGCCCGACGACGGAATAAATCGCCCAGGGATGCAGGCCCCAGTGGAACATCGTGTAGGCCATGGCAGTGCTGGCGGCCTCCGGGCTGCCGGGCGCGACGTCGACAAAGGGCGGCGGGGAAGCCAGATGGGTGACGGGTTCGTACACGCCGTAGAACATCAGCCCGATCCCCATGCCGGCGCTGAACATCATGGCGACCCAGGAGAGGGTGCTGAATTCTGTCGCTTCGCCTTCATTGGAAAGCGGGATCCGTCCGTAGCGGCCGAAGGCCAGGACCAGGGAAAAGACGACGAATCCGGAGGCGCCCAGGATGAACAGCCATCCGAAGGTGTTGGTGATCCAGGACAGGGCCGCCGCGGCGCCGTCCCCGACGGCATCCGTGAAGAACACGCCGAGCAGGATGAGCACCAGAATGAGTCCGGCTGAGACGCCGAAGACCGTCTTGTCAACGCTCGCCCAGCCCTGGGCCGGCGGCAATGACGCGGGTTCCCCCACCCGCTCCTCCAGGTCTTGGTCGCTTGAATGATGTTTCATCGAACTCCTCACAAACTGGCGGCCTATGCCGGGTCATTGTGCGGTCCACCGTCCGGGAGGATAGCTGGTTGTTCGCCGCATGGCCTTCGTCAGTATAGTTGCAGACATGAGTGAGCGCGAAGAATCCCTAGCCCCGGAGTCCGCCGGCTACACCCGGAATGGAGACGACGGATATACCGAATTCGGCGGCCACGGCCGCGTGGCCAAGCGAGACGCAAGGGTTGCCGCCTTTGCGGAGTGCGATGAAGCCAACGCGTCCATCAGCGTCGCCGTCGCCATGGGCGGTCTGCCAATCAACCTGACATCCATGCTGGTGAGCGTGCAGAACGACCTTTTCGATCTTGCGGCGGACCTCTCTGTCCCGTTAAGCCGGCAGGAGCCGGCGCGGGCAAGGATTGTCCAGGGGCATATCGACCGGCTGGAACGTGCCGCGCAGCATTTCGACGCGGATTCCGAGGACGTCAGCGGCACAGTGCTCCCCGGCGGCACTGCAGGGGCGGCGCTGCTGTATATGTCCCGGGCCGTGGTCCGGCGCGCCGAGCGGGCGGTCTGGATCGCCGTCGAGGAGTATCCGGATACGGTCAATCCGTTGACCGCCCGCTATCTGAACCGCTTGTCGTCCATGCTGTTCGTCCTGGCACGGGGGGCCAATGCCGAGCACGGTGACATCGTGTGGATCCCG
>NZ_JBIXLM010000051.1:0-25899 GCF_045798545.1 Paeniglutamicibacter sp. ORCA_105
CGGGGGGGGGGGGGGGCCCCCCCCCCCCCCCCCCCCCCCCCGGCACCCCATTTTTATGGAGCCCAAGGTCGCGCTGCCCCGGAAGGGGGGGGACTGCGGCTGTTGCCAGGAGTTGCGGCGTGGGAGCCGTTCGGGGTCGCGATGCTTGGGGGGGATACCCGTTGTGCATGTGGAGGGTGAACCGTCCGATGCCGGCAGTGGCTTGCACAGCCGGGAGTGAATTCGTGGACACTTTTTTGCCCGCCGTGGACGAAGGCATCGATGTTGCACACTTCCAGGTGCTCGGGCGCGACGCGCATTTCCAGGCCGACATCAAGATTTTCTCCTGGGTCGCGCAGTCTCAGCGGGAACTTCCCCTCGGTGGCATGGCTCGTTTCGACCATTGGCCGGGCAGGCATCGTCGCCTCCATGTGGGAACCCTGCATGAACGCTGTACATCAATGCTTAGCCCATTGTTTGGGCTAAACGCCCCTGACCGCAGGATTTGGTCAATAGAGTGCTAGGTGTAGTTGCGCGGAACTGCGGCTCTCCGAATATCGGCTCGTGTCCACATCAACCTTGAGGGCGCGAGTTGGGCATCGCTCTTTAGTCACGCAAATCGTGATTGATCAGCAAGTTTAATTACTCGTGGGTGGCGGCTCCGCACTTCTGCACATTCGGTCACAGGGCTCATGAATCCTGTGCCAAAGGACATTTAGAATTTCACTGACCATACGGCTAGTATGTGAATGCTTGGCAAATCTAGAAATTGGGGTTCCAATGAAAACGATGGGTATACGAGTGCTGGGGTCCGCCGAAACCATGCCGGAGCGAATTGTCACGACAGCCGAAGTAGCGGAATTGTGTGGTATTTCAACTGATGAAGCGATCCGGCGTACCGGAGTGAAGACCCGCCACTGGCTTGGCGACCACGAAGACCCGCTGGAGCAGGGGGTCTTGGCAGCAGAAAAGGCCATCCGGGCGGCCGGACTTCAAGTCTCCGATATTGATCTGGTGCTCAACGCCTCGGGTACTCCGATGCAGGCGATCCCGGACGGAGGCGCGCTGATTGCCGCTGAATTGGGTATGCAAGACCGATTCGCGTTTTCCGTGCATGCAACGTGTATCTCATTCCTTGTGGCGTTCAAGCAGGCTGCCTTCTATATCGATGCCGGACTGGCCGAGTTCATCCTTATTGTCTCCACGGAGGCAGGCAGCCGCGGGCTGAACTTCGCCCAACCCGAGAGTGCCATCTTGATTGGCGATGCGGCGGTTGCCGTGGTCGTGGGCAAACCGGCAAATCAGAGGCAGGGAATTGTAGCCGCTGGCTTCTCAACGGACACTGCGGGAATCCGTCACGCTGAAATACGCGGATTCGGAAGCCGCCTGAGGGTTGAAGAAGCCGTGCAGCGCACGGATGACTTCAAGTTCGACATGCAGGGATTAAGTCTGCTGCGCGGCGCGCTGAAACGGTTCACTCCATTCCTGGAAACAGTGCGTCCCGGACTGAGCACTAACTTTGGGGAAATCGATCGGATCATTCCACACCAGACAAGTAGGGCAGGTATGCAGATGATGTCGAAATACTGGGGTTGGGAGAAGATGGTTGTCACGCTGGGCGAGGTTGGCAACACGATCGCGGCCAGCATCCCGCTGGCGATGCATCGCGCAGAGGTCCAGCCCGGGGAAACGGCGCTGATGATCGGTACCGGTGCCGGTACCCACTATGGGGCGCTGATCGTCCAATGGTAGAAGGCACTTCCTATATCTCACTGGACGGCGTAGGCCGGACCTTCGGCGCGGGTGAAGCTCAGGTGATCGCGCTGAGAAACGTGCAGCTAGAAATTGCGCGGGGTCAGTTCACCGTGATTTTGGGTCCCTCGGGCTCCGGCAAGAGCACGCTGCTGAACCTGCTCGGCGGCATGGATCGCCCCAGCTCTGGATCAATCAGCGTTGGCGGCGCAGGGCTCGAATCTTTCGCGGAGCGAGAACTGACCAGGTACCGCCGCGAGCAGGTCGGCTTTGTCTTCCAGTTCTACAACTTGATTCCAAACTTGACCGCGGTGGAAAACGTTGCCTTGGCGGCCGCGCTGGTCATGCCGCGCAGCGAAGCGGCACGAGTAGCCGAGGAATTGCTCCAGACTGTCGGACTGGGGCATCGCCTGAACCAGTTTCCCCGCCATCTCTCGGGCGGAGAGATGCAGCGGGTGGCCATCGCGCGGGCGCTGGCGAAGCGTCCGGCCCTGTTGTTGTGTGACGAACCCAGCGGGGCATTGGACACCAAGACCGGAACCCAGGTGCTGGCCCAACTTCAACGCACGGCCCGGGAAACGCAAACCGCCGTAGTAGTGGTGACCCACGACCACACGCTGGCCGGTGCCGCGGACCGGCTGATCAGCCTGCGCGATGGACAGATCATCGAAAACCGGCGCAATGAATACCCCGAAACCATTGGAGCGAGTGAAGTAGTTTCATGATTCTCTTTGGACGCAAGCTTGGACGGGACCTCGGTCAGCACTGGTCCCAGTTCATATCCGTTGCGCTGATGGCGGCGCTGAGCGTGCTGATCTTCTCGGGAATGGAAGGTGGATGGCGGGGGATTCAAACCCAGCTCGATTCCTACGCCACGCAACAAGGCTTGCCCGACGCCTGGGTGACCGGGATTGGGCTTACCGAGGCGGATGTCCGTGAATTCGAGCTGTTGGATGGAGTTGAGGCGGCCGCCCGGATCATCACGATCCCGGTGACCCGCACCGATTCGGGGGCGGAACAGGATCTGCGGCTGTCGACCCACGATGACACAGAGATCAACGAGCCACTGGTCGTTGCCGGTGCCGCGGTGTCGGATGACGCTGGGGTGTGGCTCGATGAATCCTATGCCAAAGCCAACGGGGTTGACGTCGGTGAATCGATCACCGTCGCCCGTGGTGGGGCCGAAACCACGCTGGACGTCAACGGGCTGATCCTGCAACCCGATAAGATCGCGTACACCGGGACTGGCCTGTTGGCGCCGGAGCCGGGCTCCTACGGGTATGGCATTGTCAGCGGGAATACCGCTGCCGCCATTTCTGGGGCGCAGTCCGGTGAACAGAGCATAGTCACGTTGGGGGACCCGCAGGCGGTTCGTACCGCGGCACCGGAGATCTTGGGTGAACGTTATGTGGCGTTCATGGAGCGCAGCAGCCACCCACATGTGGCTACCGCCTATGAACGGGTCACCCAGATCCAGAGCCTGTCCTACCTTTTCTCCTCGTTGTTCCTGTTGGTCGCGTTGCTTTCGATCTTCACCTCGATTCGCAGGTTGACCGATATCCAACGCGGTGAGGTCGCCACCTTGAAAGCACTCGGGCACACCAACCGACTCATTGGCCTCTATTTCACGGTGGTGGGCATCGTTGCCGTCATGGCCGGATGCCTTGTCGGACTCGCATTGACGCCGCTGCTCTCGCGCTACGTGCTGGGCACCCAGCGGGGCAGCTTCAGCCTGCCCGAGTGGACACCGGCCTACACCCTGGCCAGTACGTTGCTTCCGGTGCTTCTGGTTTTTGTCTGTATTTTTGCCTCCTGGTCCGCCACCCGGCCCATGCGGCGAACCAGTCCGGCCGAGGGGATGCGCCCCGATGTGGGTCGTGCCCGCCGTTCCGTCTTGGAACGACTGCAGTCCTTCTGGCAGCGGTTATCGTATGGAAACCGCTGGGCGATACGTGATGCCTCGGGCAACAGGGTTCGGGTCGTCATGGGCATCGTGGCCACCACCGGTTGCATGATGCTTCTGGTCACCGGGTTCGGCATGCCCGACACGCTGAATCGCCAGATCGAACAAACCTATTCCAAGCAGTACCTGTACGACAGCCGGCTGGGTGTTTCCCCGCTGGCCACCGCCCAGCAGCGCGAACTCATTGAGGCCGAGGCCGGCACCGGGCAGTGGGTGCAACAAGGAGCCGTGCGGCTCGCCCAGGACGAGGAGCTCGACCAGACCCTTACCGTTCTGGGCGAGGGAGCGATGTTCCGGCTGCTGGACGAGCAAGCACAGAGGTTGGACGCTACAGAAGGGGCGGCGATCACCGACGGGCTCAGCAACCAGCTGGGAATCGGCGTTGGCCAGGAAATTACCTTGATCACCGCAGACGGTGCACGCTACCGGCAGACCGTCTCGGAGGTCACCAGCATTTCCGAGCCCCAGGGCATCCTGCTTTCCAAACAAGCGTGGGAGAACATGGGAGGCTCTTTCGAGCCGACCAGCTACCTGACCCAGCACCCTGTTGGGCAGAAGATCCTGGACCTGCCCGGTGTCACCGGCCTGCTCGCGAAGGCGGAGCAGCGTGAGAATGCCCAATCGCTGGTGGACTCGCTGAGCAGCGTCTTCAACTTGATCAAGGTCTTCGCGATCATCCTGGCCGTGGTGGTGCTCTACAACCTGGGTGCGCTGAGCTTCACCGAACGCATTCGCGATTACGCGACACTGCGCGTGCTGGGTTTTCATCATGGGGAGCTGCGGTCGCTGGCCAGCCGTGAAAACATCATCACAACGCTGATCGGCTGGTTGGCCGGCATTCCTGCCGGTTGGTGGTTCCTCAGCCAATATGTGGGTGTTTTCAGTACCGACCGGGCCGGCTACCTGCCCAGCATTTCCACACTTAGCCTGCTCATTGCCTCGTTCATCACGATCTTCTTCGCGCTCACGGCGACGATGCTGCTGACCCGGCGGATCAAGGGCATCGACATGACCAGCGCCTTGAAGGGCGTCGAATGAAACCAGCAGCATGCAGACGCGCGCCGAAGGCGGAGTGGCCGCTGGATGGCGCGCCTCTGGGCTGGCTAAGGCGCTTGGATACCCGGCAGCAGCAAGTCCCACATTTGCTGGATTCGGTCGGTCAAGTCCGCGCGCTGGGTTAGCTGATGCGAGATTTCCTGGGCTCCGTAGAACCCGGCCACGATCTGCCAAGCCACGGCCTGCGCATCGAGCTCGTCGCGCACTTCGCCGAGTTCCTGTGCCTGTCGAACCTGGAATTCCACGGTCTGGACCCAAGGTAGGAACGGCGTGGGCAGTTCGACACCAATCACGTCGGCCTCCCGCATCAGCCGCAATGGCGCCCGGACGCCTGGATCGTCCCGGTAGGCTTGCGCGACTCTGTTGGAAAACCAGCGCAGAGCCTCCATCCCGCGCAACCCTTGGTTGGCCACTCCTTCCAACAGGGCTTCCCAAGCCGAGAAATACGTGTCGACAATGGCGCGGGCCAAATCTGCCTTGGACGGGAAATGGAAGTAGACGGTGCCCTTGGTCATTTCCAGACGCGCGGCGATTTCGCTTAACGACACCGAGGCATAGCCGCGCTGGTCAAATTCCTCGGCAGCGATCCTGAGGATGTTCTCGCGGGTGCGAATACGCTGCCTCTCACGCATAGTCTGTTGCATTGCACGCCCTTAGCGACCGGCTGACAAGTATCTCAATACGATATCAGTCCAGGCTTTTTGAACCTGGACCATCAGTTTGGTCGAGAACTCTCGGGGGGCCTGTTCGAGGGTCGGCGCCGACAGGTCCTGGACCAGGGTGCGTTGGACGCCTTGTGCGGCGCGGACCTGGGCGAGTTCGGGCCGCTGATGGATGCGTTCGCTGGTGTGGGCGAAAAAGGCTGTCCGAGTGGGAAGAATCGGTCTCCGCGGTGAGTTCTGCTGTCAGTTCGTCGGCACCGTTGGCTCAAAGAATTGAAGTAGCGCAACTTATTGGTCTGAGTCGGCGACATCGGTGGCCCGGAGCGCCACCGCTCCCAGTGGAGAACTCCGGGACAGGTGCCCCGCAAGAGGGCGTACAGGAAAAGCGGGGCGGTTGCCCGGGTTTCCGTCTGATCCGCGTTGTTTGCGTCTTGCAGGGCCATCAACTCGCCCGACGTGGCAGAATTGCCGCATGGACCCGAACCAAAAACTCGTTGAAGCGGCCATCGAACAACTATTGACCAGGTGGCCGGGGGCACGGGATTCGGTTGCAGCAGCGGCCGTCGTGCTGGAGGACGGGCAAATCCTGACCAGCGTCAGTTTCGACAACTTCAATGCTGCGGCAACATTGTGCGCCGAAACCGGGGCCGTGGCGCAGGCCTACACGCTGGGAAAGAGAGTTGTGGCTTCGGCCTGCGTCACGGGCGGAACCGAAGAAGGAACCTACCAGGTGCTGGCGCCGTGCGGCATCTGCCAGGAGCGGCTTGCCGTGTGGGGACCCGAGGTCCTGGCCGCGGTTCCGGGTTCGGCAGGTGGCGCCGAGTGGGAAATGCGCTCGTTGCGTGAATTGAATCCGTACTACTGGGCCACGTCCTTTACCGCGCAGGGCCAGTGGCCCTCGACGGCCGAACACGGCGAATAAGTCTGTTGCCTCGGTCCCCGCAGGCGGCGCGGCGGCGCTCCTCGGGGTCACCAGAGTTCGCGCTCAACCGCCGCCGAGCGGATCTTTGAGAGCATCGTGCTGAATTGATCCTGCTCGTCTGCCGATAGCGAGTCGAAGAGCGTTTCCCGCACGAATGACACGTGCCCCGGAGCGGCGCTGCGGATGGTGTCCCAGCCGGCGTCGGTCATCTTGATGTCCTGGCCGCGGCCATCGCTGCTCGAAGCGCACCGCTCAATCAGGCCCTTGGCCTCCATGCGGCGCAGTAGGTGCGACACCCGTGAGCGATCCCATTCCAGGGCCGATGCCAGGTCGCCGGGACGCAAGGCCTCGGGAGCTGCCTGCGATACGGCGGCAAGGACGGAGTACTCGCCGCTGGACATGGTTGAATCGCGGGCCAGCTGGCGATCCATGGCCCGGGGGTAGCCCCAGAGGAATTCGCGGAACTCCAGCCATAGCTGTTGTTCGTCTTCGTTGAGCCAACGGGGCTCGGGCATGGTGTGCCTCACACTTCGGAAAAATTAGTTGACACGTCAATCGTCTCGCGGCAGGATGGAAATATCAAGTTTTAGTTGATGTGTCAGCAAGCAGCCGACGCGTCTCGCCCAGTCCAAGGAGATCAAACATGACCAAGATTGCCATCGTCACCGGTTCAACCCGTCCGGGCCGCAACAACGCCGGCGTTGCTCAGTGGGTACTGGAACAGGCTCAGCTGCGAGGCGACGCCGACTACGAGCTCGTCGACATCGCGGATTTCAACCTGGCGCTCCTGGATGAAGCCTACCCGGCTGCGTACCAGAACTACCAGAACGATGCCACCAAGGCCTGGGCCGCAAAGATCGCCGAATTCGATGGCTACGTCTTCGTCACTCCCGAATACAACCACTCGGTTGCCCCTGCCCTGGCCAACGCGCTGTCCTACCTGAACGCCGAGTTCGCCAACAAGGCCGCCGGCATCGTCTCCTACGGCTCCGCCTTCGGCGTGCGCGCCGTTGAGCACCTGCGCGGCATCCTGTCCGAGCTTCAGGTTGCCCACGTGCAGAAGACCGGCATGTTCTCGCTCTTCACCGACTTCGAGAACTTCTCGGTGTTCAAGCCGACCGAGCAGCAGGCCGCCTCGCTGGCTCCGGTCCTCGACCAGCTGGTGCCGTGGACCGTTGCGCTGAAGTCGGTGCGCGACTCCGCCTTGGTCTCCGCCTAAGGCCTGAGTACCTAAACCTCGAATGGCGGGTCCCGCGCACCATGGGGGGCGGGACCCGGCCTTCGATCCTCCTTCCGGACCCAATCCTTGCCGCAGGTGCTGACAAGCACGCGTGCGCGGTCCGGCGGCAACATGGCCTGCCCGGGATCTTTCCCTCCCGGGCAGGCCACCTTCTTTTTTCCGAGATGGTGCATCAGGGCACCCGAAACTAGGGTTTGGTTATGAGCGAAGACAAGCACAGCACCGCCGGTGCGTATGTGACGGGCGCGGAATTCACGCGCGACACCAACTACATCCAGGACCGGGTCGTTGCCGATCCCGACGCGGTGCGCGCCTCCGGCGGAGCCACCGAGGGCAGTATTGGCAATGTGCACGCCGGTGTGGCCGAAGGTGCTGACCTGTGGCCCGTGGAGGCCGGGCGCTACCGCCTGGTGGCCGCACGTGCCTGTCCCTGGGCCAACCGCGCCATCATCGTCCGTCGCCTGCTGGGCCTCGAGGATGCGATCTCGCTGGGCACCCCCGGTCCGGTGCACGACGTGCGCTCCTGGACCTTCGACCTCGATGAGGGCGGGGTGGACCCGGTGCTGGGCACCGAGCGCATCCAGGAGAACTACTTCAAGCGCTTCGCCGACTACCCGCGCGGCATCACCGTGCCGGCCATCGTCGACGTGCCCAGCGGCGCCGTGGTGACCAACGACTACCCGCAGATCACCATGGACTTCTCCACCCAGTGGAAGGATTTCCACCGCGAAGGCGCCCCCGACCTGTTGCCGGAAGACAAGATCGAGGAGATGATGCCGGTCATCAAGCGCATCTTCACCGAGGTCAACAACGGGGTCTACCGCTGCGGTTTCGCCGGAAGCCAGGAAGCCTACGACGAGGCCTACGACCGCCTCTGGACCGCGATGGATTGGCTCGAGGAACGCCTGTCCACCCGCCGCTTCCTCATGGGGGACTCGATCACCGAGGCCGACGTGCGCCTCTTCACCACGCTGGTGCGCTTCGATGCGGTGTACCACGGGCACTTCAAGACCAACAGGAACAAGCTCACCGAGATGCCGAACCTCTGGGGCTACGCCCGCGAGCTCTTCCAGCTGCCCGGATTCGGCGACACCGTCGACTTCGACCAGATCAAGAAGCACTACTACGTGGTCCACGAGGACATCAACCCGACGCAGATCGTTCCGGTCGGCCCCGACCTGGAAAACTGGCTCGAGCCGCACGGCCGCGAGGCGCTCGGCGGAAACCCCTGGGGCACCGGCACCGCCCCGGATCCGGTCCGCGAATCCGAGAAGGTCACGGCCGGGCACAACCCCCTCTACCCGCTGGACTGATCGCGCACCGCGTCGCCACGTTCGCCAAAGACCCCGCCCGATCCTCCGGGCGGGGTCTTTGGCGTATCCAGGGGCCGGAGAATCCGTTGGACCGGACTCTGGCAGTGCCACGGATGCCGGGGCTAGCGTGGACACATGGAGAGAAGCCTTGAGGGAAAGATCGCGCTGGTTGCCGGGGCGACCCGCGGCGCAGGCCGCGGGACCGCCATTGCCCTGGGCGAGGCGGGGGCCACGGTGTATTGCACGGGCCGCAGCACCCGTGCGGCGCGCAGCGAATACGACCGCCCCGAAACGATCGAGGAGACCGCGGAACTGGTCACCGCGGCTGGAGGCGTTGGCATCGCGGTGGCGGTGGACCACTTGGACTCCCACGCGGTGGCGGCCCTGGTGGCACGCATCGATGCCGAGCAGGGCCGGCTGGACGTGCTGGTCAACGACATCTGGGGCGGGGAGAAGCTCATCGGCTGGAACCAGCCCGTCTGGGAGCACGACCTTGGCGCGGGGCTGCGGATGCTGGAACTCGGCGTGAAGACCCACCTCATCACCGCCCACCATGCGCTGGGGCTGCTGGTGCGAAACCCCGGAGGGCTGGTGATCGAGGTGACCGACGGGACCGCCGCCTACAACCGCAACAACTACCGGCTCTCCACCTTCTACGACCTGGCCAAGAATGCCGCGCTGCGCATGGCGTTCACGCTGGCGCACGAGCTGAAGCCCCGCAAGTGCACCGCGGTGGCCCTGAGCCCGGGCTGGCTGCGCTCGGAGATGATGCTCGAGGCCTTTGGCGTCACCGAATCGAATTGGCGATCGGCCACGGGTGCTGACGGGCACTTCGCCGCAATCAGCGAATCCCCGCGTTTTGTGGGCCGTGCCGTTGCGGCGCTGGCCGCGGATCCCGACGTCTTTGCGCGCAGCGGAGGATCGTTCTCTTCCGGCGGGCTGGCCCGCGAATACGGTTTCACCGACGTGGACGGCTCGGCACCGGATTGCTGGCGGTACATGGTCGAGGTCCAGGACCCCGGGTTGCCCGCGGACGCCTCCGGCTATCGGTGAGCGAGGGGCGCCCCGGCATAAAGCGCGCGGCCAGAGTCGCTGCCGATAGCCAGGCGTCGTTCAGCGGTGCGCGAGAACGATGAGTTCGCCGGCGCCCCGGCCGACGGGTTCACCGCCCCAGCCGCCCAGCACGGCATCGACTTGCAACCCGGCGGCGAGCAGGTCCCCACGCAGCCGCCACTCGCTGCGGAAGGAGAGCACCGCGTCCTCAAGCTCACGGGAGCCGTCGGCAAAAAGCCGGTGCTCGGTGATCTTCACCAGTCCGGACTCATGCGGTGCCGAATCGAGCCACAGGTGCAATTTGGTGCCATCCGGAAGCGTGAACTGGTTTCGCGTGCAGGCCGGCGTCCAGCGTTCCCAGGCCTTCGCCCGGGGGTCGCGGGAGTCGAAGACCAGCCTGCCGCCGGGGACCAGCACGCGCCGGATGTCGGCCAGCGTCCGCCTCCATTGGTCCTCGTCGATGATGGCCTGGGCCACGTGCGCGGTCATCAGCACGGTATCGAAGGCGGCGTCGGGCCCGAGCGCGGTGGAGGTGCCCTCGACCCACGTCACCGCGTCGACGCCGGGTTTGGCCCGCGCCGCGGCCAACGAGCCGGGGTGCGGATCGATGCCCGTCACCTCGTGCCCGGCTCCGGCCAGAGCAAGGGTCAGCCGTCCGGTGCCGCAACCCAGGTCGAGCACGCGGCTTGCGGGTCGTTCGTTGACAAAGGTGAGGAAGAAATCGTCGTCGGCAGCCCAGCGGTTTTCCGCATCATAGAGATCGGCCCGCTGGGTTGCGCTCAGCAAGGAGCCCATGGGTATGAGCCTATGCCCGCCGTCGGGGTTGCGCGGGCCCGAACACGCCGCATCCGGCAGACGGACGCGGCGTGGCAAGGCAGCGGCCCCGCCCATCGGGAACGCCGTGGAATGATGTGCTTCATGGAGATTTCCACGAAGCGCCTGGTCCTGCGGGAATTCGGCCAGGGCGACCTGGATGCGGTCCACGCCTTCGCCGCGGATCCGGCAGTGTGCGCCTTTGTCGAATGGGGCCCGAACACCATCGAAGAGACGACCGCGTTCCTGCGCCAATGCGGGGCCGAACAGCTGCTGGAGCCGCGGGAAACCATTACCCTGGCGGTGACGCGCGATTCCACGCCGATCGGCTCGATAGCGTTGATGTGTGCGGAATCCGACCTGACCCGGGGCCCGGGAGAGGCCGAAATCGGCTACGTGCTGCGGGCCGATGCCTGGGGGAACGGCTATGCGGCGGAAGCGGCTGCGGCCATGCTGGAGCTGGCATGGAACGTCTTGGGGATTTCCCGCGTGTTGGCCACCTGCCGGCCGGAGAATGCCGGTTCGGTGCGGGTGTTGGAGAAGGTTGGCATGCAGCGTGTCGACTACCTGCCGGGACACAAGCGGATCGACGGTGTGGACCGCGATTCGCTGCTTTTCGCGATGCGGGCCCCGCTGCGCTCACACCACGCCTGAGCCTGGCCTCCCCGGGCGCGGTGCGTGGCCGGACCGACGGCCGGACTGGAGGCTGCGTTGGCCCGGAACCCGAGGCCAACGTGTGACCACCACGACGGCACTAAAAGCCGTTGCCCGACTCGTCTGTGATGTGCGAGCGCGCGGGGTCTGCCTCGGCCCGATTCCCGCCCGCGAGCCACCAGCGCAGAGCTGCAGCTTCCGGGTGGAGGCGCCTGCCGCTGGAGAACCGACCCGCACGCGACGCCACCTACCTAAATCTTTACGGCAAATGGATAGACTATATGTCAGGTGCAGTAATCGCGCTGTATCCCAGGCGGGCATCGATCCATCCCGTGTCGGGATATTTCCACACCAGGGAAAACCCCGGCGCAAGTGTCTCCGAGTTTGCCGCAGAAGAAAAATGCTGCGCCATTCGACCCCGCAAACAACTCACGAAAGAATCCGCATGCTCGCATTCGCAGTGATCGGAGGCATTGGCCTCCTGCTTCTCATCGTGTCCATGACCCTGGGAGAGCTTGTCGATTTCTTCGACGGAATCATCTCCACCACTGCCGTCGGTGCGGCAGCCACGCTTTTCGGCGCCGCAGGTGCGATTGTGTTGCTCAACAACGGTCCACTCTTTCTGGCCTACAGTGCCGGAGCCCTGCTGGGAGTGATCGGCATCGTCGGCGTAGCGCTGCTTGCCCGAAAGATGGCTCGTATCTCCAACGTCCAGCCGCACGAAGTCATCGGACTTCTTGGCGTAGCCACCACAGACATCAACGACATCGTCGGGAAGGTTCAGCTGGACCACCCCGATGAGATCAATCAGCGCCTCGTATTTTCAAGCAGCCCCATCGAGAAGGGCACACCAATTGCCGTCGTGGCGATTGTTGGAGACCGCATCAGGGTCGCATCCACCTCTGAACTGAACGGATTTTAACCATGGGTTTTGCCGTAAATGGAACCGTCGTCGCCATTGTCGCGATCCTCGCCGTACTTGTTGCCCTCGTCTGGTATGCCACCACACGACTGGTCACTGTCGCACCCAACCAGGCAGTGATCCGTGCCGGCAAGGGCGCCAAGGGCCAGGTCCAGATCTTCACCAAGGGCATTGTGCTCTTCCTGCCGATCATCCACCAGAAGTTTGTGATGTCCCTGGAGCAGCGCCAGGTGGAACTTGCCGTGGAAGGTGTTGACAAGAACTTCATCACCACCTCGGTGACGGCCAGCCTGAACTTCAAGTTCGACGACTCGGTGGAGGGCATGAGCAAGGCCGTCCAGCGTTTCCTCACGCACTCCAAGGAAGACCTGAACGCCTCGGTGACCAAGTCGGCCGAAGGCGTGCTGCGCGGCATCGTTTCGGCCATGTCGGTGGAAGACGCCAACAACAACCGCAAGGAATTCCAGGACCAGTCCCTGGAATCGGCGGTCACCCAGTTCGCCGAGCAGGGCATCCAGATCGACGCCTTCAACATCTCGTCGGTCAGCACCCCCTCGCGCACGGTGATCGGTCCGGACAACAAGCCGACGACCATCGACTACCTGGAGGAAGTCGGAAAGCCGGGCCTCGAACGGGCCAAGCGCGAAGCGCGCATCGCCACGTCAAAGGCCTTCCAGGAATCCGAAGCGGCCCGCATTGCGCAGGAGGGCGAAACAGCAGCCCTCGAGCGGGACCTGGCCATCAGGAAGGCCGAATTCAAGGCCGAACGGGACCGCGCCGAAGCAATCGCAGAGGCCGCCAAGGGGATCGCCACCGCGGAGCAGGATGTGACTGTCGCCGAGCTGGAGCGCAAAGCCCTGGCCGAGAAGGCCTTGGTGGAGCAGGAGCGCCTGGACATCGAGGTGCACAAGCCGGCCGACGCCCAGGCCTATAAGATGCGTACCGACGCAGAAGCCAAGCGCGACGCGGACGTCTTCAGCGCCACCGCGCGCGCCAACTCGAAGACCATTGAGGCGGAAGGCTCCAAGAAGGCGTCCATCGCCGACGCCGAGGCACGCGCCGCGGCAAAGACGGTTGAAGCCGAGGCCTCCAAGAACGCCGAGGTGTTCCAGGCCCAGGGCGAGGCCTCGGCCATCGAGCTAAAGGCCCGGGCGGAAGCCGACGCCGTGCGCGTGCGCGGCGAAGCCGAAGGTGCTTCCATCGCCGCCATTGGTGAGGCAACCGCCAAGGCCGAAGATGCGAAGGCCGTGGCCCTGACCGGCCACACGCAGGCTTCACTGGCGTTCCTGGCGATCAGCGCGTTGCCGGAAATCGTCAAGGCCAGCTCGGATGCCGTGTCCGGCATCGACAACTACACGGTGATCAGTTCGGACGGTGCTTCGGACGCGGTCAAGCAGGCGAACCGCATTGTCACCGAGGGGCTTGCCATGATCAAGGGCAGCACCGAGATCGATATCGCCGGAATGCTCTCCGGGCTCCTGGGCGGCGCGGGGTCAACCCCGGACCAGGCGTCGGCACCGGCGGTGGCCTTGGATGATTCCGTAGCCGAGCGGAACTAACCCACACACTGAAGCACCCCGTTCAAGAGGACGGGGTGCTTCAGTGTGTGGCGATGCCGCCCGCATACGCTTCGGGTGAGGCGAAGACGGTGCGGGCGTCCGCCGACGGCCCCGGCGGTCTAGTTGGAGAGGTAGCCGTTGGGGTTCAGGACGTACTTGGTGGCGGCGCCGGCATCGAACTCGGCGTAGCCGCGCGGTGCATCGGCGAGGGAGATCGCCTGGGCGTTGACGGCCTTGGCGATGTGGATCCGATCGTGCAGGATCGCCATCATCAGCTGCCGGTTGTACTTCATCACCGGGCATTGGCCCATGGCGAGGGACAGGGACTTGGCCCAGCCGGTGCCCAGGGACAGGGAGAGGCTTCCCTTCTTCGCCGCCTCGTCCACCGCTCCGGGGTCGCCGGTGACGTAGAGCCCGGGGATGCCCAGGGAGCCGCCGGCGACGGTGAGGTCCATGAGCGAGTTCAGCACCGTCGCCGGCGCCTCCTGCGCCCCGGACCCGTGTCCGTGGCCGCGGGCCTCGAAGCCCACGGCGTCGATGCCGCAATCCACCTCGCGCACCCCGAGCAGCTGTTCGATCTGGTCGGCAGGGTCACCGGCGCCGACGTTGATACCCTCGCAGCCGAAGGAGCGGGCCTGGGCCAGACGGTCCTCGTTCATGTCGCCCACGATGACCACCGCGGCTCCCAGCAGCTGGGCGGACGCGGCGGCGGCGAGCCCGACGGGCCCGGCGCCGGCGACGTAGACGGTGGAGCCGACGGTGACCCCGGCGGTGACCGCGCCGTGGAAGCCGGTGGGCAGGATGTCGGAGAGCATGGTCAGGTCCATGATCTTCTCCAGCGCCTGGTCCCGGTCCGGGAACTTGAGCAGGTTCCAGTCGGCGTAGGGGACCAGCACGTATTCTGCCTGGCCGCCGACCCAGCCGCCCATGTCGACGTAGCCGTAGGCGGAGCCGGGCCGGTCGGGGTTCACGTTCAGGCAGATTCCGGTCTTGGCCTCCTTGCAGTTGCGGCAGCGTCCGCAGGAGATGTTGAAGGGGACCGAGACGATGTCGCCGACCTTGATGAATTCGACGTCCGGGCCGGTCTCGATGACCTCGCCGGTGATTTCGTGTCCGAGGACCAGTCCTGCGGGGGCAGTGGTGCGGCCGCGGACCATGTGCTGGTCGGAGCCGCAGATGTTGGTGGCCACGGTGCGCAGGATGACCCCGTGCGGGACCTTGCGGCCCACGTTGGCGGCGTTCACCCCGGGTCCGGCCTGCAGTTCAAAGGTGGGATACGGGGTGTCGATGACCTCGACGACACCGGGCGACTTGTAGGCGACGGCCTTGTTTTCAGACATGGGCAGCAATACCTTCCGCAGTTTTCGCGTGGCGGACGGGACCCTGACGACCCGGCGACGGACGGAATGCCCCCGTGCCGGGGGATCCCCGGAGCGGGCGGCTGCACTTCGGTCGTCGCCGGCGGTGGTGCATGGTGCCGCGGTGCCCGGGCCCATCCTTGTCGCCCCAGCCTACGACGTCGTGCCTGACATGGCCATAGTCGCGTCGACGCCCGCCGAAGCGGGCCGATGTGAAAGCGTCGGTAGGCTCGTGGCAGGATTGAAACCATGACGATCACCGCAGCCGCAGACGGATCAGCCCTCGGAAACCCAGGACCGGCAGGATGGGCCTGGTACATCGACGACGAGCACTGGCGTGCCGGCGGGTGGGCCCACGGGACCAACAACATGGGCGAGCTCATGGCCGTGCTCGACCTCTTCCGCTCCACCGCGCACCGCGCCGAGGAGGACCTGCACATCCTGTGCGACTCCCAGTACGTGATCAATTCCGTGACCAAGTGGATGCCGGGGTGGAAGAAGAAGGGCTGGAAGAAGTCCGACGGCAAGCCGGTGTTGAACCTGGATTTGCTCAAGGAAATCGACGAGGCCATCAAGGGCCGCAAGTACACCTTCGAGTGGGTCAAGGGGCATGCAGGCCACGAGCTCAACGAGGCCGCTGACGTACGGGCGCGCGACGCGGCGACCGCCTACCAGGCGGGTCGTGAACCCAATGCCGGACCCGGGCTGGAGGGGGCACCGGGCGCCGGGGAAAATGCTGGCCTCGCTGAGGCCGTGTCATCCGAAGCACCCGGTGTGCTGGTTCTGGAGGACCTTGGCGCCGTGCCGACACCTGTGGCGACGCCGGACAGCTTGACTGCCGCGGAACCCGCAGAGTCTGCGCCCGTGGCCCCGGTGCCCGAACCGTCCGCCCCGCGAGCCACCGACCCCTCGGAACGCAGCGCCGCGGACCTGCAGATGGTCTTCGAGCTGGAAAGCGAGATGCTTTCTCCGGCGGTGCGCGGGGACCTGGACGAGGTCATGGCGTTCCTGCACCCGGAGTTCCAGGAGATCAGCCGGGACGGCTCGCTCACCGACCGCTCCACCATTATCGCCGCGCTCACCGGCGGCCATGCGCTGCCGGCCGGCGGTGCCCTTCAGGTGCTTGCCGCCACTCCGTGGGGCCAGAACAAGGTGCAGCTGGCGTACCGTCTGTTGGCAGGGGACCAAGTGATCCTCTGCTCGTCCTTCTGGCAGCAGGTCGATGACCGCTGGCTGCTGCGCTACCGGCAGGAAACCCCGGCCAACTGAGCACACCATTGTCACGGTCCGCAACGGGAAACCTCCCGGGAATGGGTAATGTGGTGCGGGTGACTACGCAGACGAACACGATCAACGTCATTGACCAGCGCTTCGCCCCGGTGGCGGACCTGCTGGGCTCCTTCGCCGCCGCCGACCCGGGTTATTCCGCGCAATTGGCCATCTACCAGGCCGGAAACCTGGTGCTTGATGCCAGCGTGGGGCAGGACTGCACGCGCGAGACGATGACCGGGGTGTTCTCTTGCTCCAAGGGGGCAGGTGCGTTGGTCATCTCGCTGCTGGTGCAGCAGGGGCTGTTGGACCTGGAAGCCCCCGTGGCCGTGTACTGGCCGGAGTTTGCTGCGGCAGGCAAGGCGGGCATCACCGTGGCCCAGCTGCTGAGCCACCAGGCAGGCCTGCCAGGCGTTGAAGGCGGCTTCACCCAGGAGGAACTGGTTGATTCCCGGCTGGCAGCCGGCATCATGGCCGCCGCCGCACCGCTGTGGAACGCACCCGGGATCCATTCCTACCATGCGCTGACCATGGGCGTCTTCATGGAGGAACTTGCCCGCCGCTGCGCGCAGGAGTCCCTGCAGGACATCTTCGAACGCCGCATTCGTGCCCCGCACGACATTGACTTCTACCTGGGGCTGCCCGAGGACCTGGAACCGCGCTTCCGCCCGGTGCTCAAGGACAGCGCCTACGAGCCGCTGCCGTTCATCGACCCGTACTCCCCGTTTGGGCTGGCGGTGAACTCGACCGGCGGCTTCGACGGACCCAAGGGGCCGAGCTTCGACATCATCGATGTGCCGAACGAACGAACCATCCGCGAGGCCGGCCTGGCCGCCCTCGGCGGGGTGGGCAACGCCCGCGGCCTGGCCAGGCTCTACGCCGCGGCCACCACCGGGTTCGTGGACGAATCCGGGGACGAGCACGCCCCGTTCCTCACCGCCGAGACCATAGCCGCGGTGAGCCAGGACCGGGTGTACGGGCTGTCCCGGGCCAACGGGATGCCCGGGGCCTTTGCCATCGGGTTCATGAAGGCGCACCCGAACAACGACTTCGGTTCCGCCAGGGCCTTCGGGCACGACGGGGCGAACGCGTCGCTGGGCTATGCGGACCCGGCCTACGGGCTGGCGTTGGGCTACGTCCCGGCGCGCGCGGAGGCCAACGGCACCGGCTCGCGCGGCGGGCAACTCAGTGTGTTGGCGCGCCAAGTGCTGCTCGCCTCCTAGATGATCCCGGAGGATGCCTCGTTCACGTCGTGGCTGCCGCTGATTTCATCAAGCCACGGGATCTGCGCCGGATCGGCCGGCTGCCGGGTGGCCACGAAATGAAACCGGACCTCTTCCTCACGGGTTTCCGTGGCCGAACGGCCGTCTTCCGGTATGCCGGCAACGGGAATGGCTTGCACGAAGCCGTCTGGTTGGGAAATCGGGCGGGCTGACTGCCCCCTGTTGGTGGTGTGGGGTGCCTGATGGTGTTGCCTGGTCTTCATGCCTTCCACCGTGCCCCTTCAAGCTAGGCGCACGCTGTGCCCGGGCTCGGCGCAACCCCGTGAAGCGAGGACACGCGGCACGGGCCGAAGACGGTCGGCGCGTGCCGCTAGGCTGAAGCCGTGGAATTCTCTAAACGATTTGTGGCATTGGGCGACTCCTTCACCGAGGGCATGGGAGATGTCGATCCGCTGCGACCCCACCAGGTGCGCGGTTGGGCCGACCGCGTGGCCGAACAGCTCTGTGCCGACGCGCAGTGGGGGTATGCGAATCTGGCCATCCGCGGCAAGAAGGTCGGCCAGGTCGTCGCCGAGCAGCTGCCTGCCGCGCTCGCACTCAAGCCCACGCTTGTCACCTTGTACATGGGCGGGAACGACATCCTGCGCCCGGCGGTGGACATCGACTCGCTGATGGTCAGCTACCGGGATGCGGTGGCGCAACTGGCCGCCACCGGTGCCGCGGTGGTGCTCTTCACCGGTTTTGATTCCAACGGTTCGGCCATCTTCGAAACGACCCGCGGCCGTACCGCCATCTACAACGAGGCCGTCCGCGAGATCGCCGACGAATTCGGTGCCGTGATTGCCGACTACTGGCGTTGGCGTGAATTCCGGGACTGGCGCTACTGGTCCACCGACCGCTTGCACATGAACACCGCCGGACACACGCTGATGGCCGCGAAGGTGCTCGGCGTGCTGGAACACGAGGCCCACATCGAGGTGCCCGAGCTCTCGGCACCGACTGCCAAGTCCCGCATCGAAAGGCTGCGCGAGGATGCTGTCTGGGCAAGGGAATACCTGGCCCCGTGGGTCAAGCGCCGGCTCACCGGGACTTCCTCGGGCGATTCGCTGCGCCCCCGCTACCCCGACTTGGTCTCCCTGGAGGCGCCGTCAGCGCCGTAGGACCTGCCCGTCCCGCCGAATGCGAGGACCCGCCGCTGGCCAATGCGGCGGACTGGTGCTTTGCTGGTGTCCATGGACCAGCAGGAGATGCAGCATGAGGGCGAACCCCACGACCAGGGCCTGGCCGAAAGGCTGAATTGGCTGCGGGCCGGGGTTCTCGGCGCCAATGACGGAATCGTCTCGGTGGCAGCGGTCGTGGTCGGCGTCGCCGGTGCCACCACGGCCACGGGTCCGGTGGTGGTGGCCGGTGCCGCCGCGGCGATCGGCGGCGCCATATCCATGGCGCTGGGAGAATACGTCTCGGTGTCCAGCTCGGCGGACTCGCAGAAGGCGCTCATTGAAAAGGAGCGCCGGGAACTGGCCGAGATGCCCGAGGAAGAACTGGTTGAACTCGCCGGTCTCTACGAGGCCAAGGGGCTGAGCCCCGCAACGGCACAGCAGGTTGCCAGGGAACTGACCGAGCACGACGTGCTCAAGGCACACCTCGATGTCGAGCTGCAGCTGGACGAGGACGAGGTGCTCAACCCGTGGAATGCCGCAATCGCCTCGGCCATCGCGTTCACGGTGGGTGCGGCATTGCCCTTCGCCACGGCGGTGTTCCTGCCCGTGGGCCTGAGGATTCCGGTGACGTTTGCGGCAGTGCTGCTGGCGCTTGCGGTGACCGGGGCGACGGGTGCACGGCTGGGCGGGGCCTCGGTGCTGCGGCCCACCCTGCGGGTGCTGATCGGAGGGGCCGCGGCGCTCGCCGTCACGTTCGCCATCGGTTCGTGGCTAGGCGTCTCGGGAATCGTCTAGGCCCGAACACCTCCCACCGAGGCAACGCACGAGGGGACGGAACCGCCGGTGGCGGTTCCGTCCCCTCGAATGTCCCGGATTGGGCAGGCGGGGGTCTTAGCCCACGACCGTCAGCGCGGTTCCCCAGTTGAAGTCGGGCAGCGCCGGATTGACCTGCATGGCCATGATCAGCAGCTGGAAGCCCTCGAGCTCACGGGCGTGGTGCAGGCCGCCGACCTCCAACGGGCGCATGCCGGCGGCGGTGACGAACGCCGCGACCTCGCCGCGGGCGGATTCCTCGCCGGCAACGAAGACATCAAGCGGCTTGCCGTCGGCGGAGCCGGAAGTCAGCGGACCTGCGAAGGTGGTGTTGAAGGCCTTCACGACGGTGGCGGAGGTCAAGGCGGAGATTTCCTGGGCGGCCGAGCTTCCTGCTGCGGTGGTCAGCGAGTCAAAGGTTGCGAAGTCCACCGGGTTGGTGATGTCGACCAGGATCTTGGAGTCCAGTGCCGAACCCTGGGCCGCGACGTATTCCTTGGCGGCGTCGAAGGGCAGGGCCAGGACGACGATGCGGCCAGCCGGGACTTCGGCGGTGCTCCCGCTGGTGATTCCGGTACCGAGGTCGGCGGCAAAGGTGGCTGCGGTCTCGGTGGAGCGGGCCAGGACCTGCAGGCTCTTGCCGGCGGCGATCGAACGGGTGGCCAGCGCGCGGCCCATGTTGCCGGTGCCGATGATGGTGATGTCGATGTTCATGTCGTTCTTCTTTCCAAAGAGTCGAGCGAGGAAGTTCTTCATGTGATCCTCAAATCCTGTTTGTTGAACCTTCAAGTAATACGATAGACCCCAATTGGTTGAAGTGTCAAGTATTATAGGATGAACCGGTTGAAAATTCTCTAAGTGCCTCCAGGATCGTGACCCGCTGGGCCAGGGGTCGCCCGGGGTGCAATGTGTGCCCTCGCGCCGGGAGCGGCCCGCTTAAAAGGCGTGCTGCTTCATCCTGGCATGCCCGTGTTGTCTGGCTCACGCATCGCCGGTAGGATGGTGATCGTGCCTCGAAGGGGGCGCAGCCACTGACATGCGGCGGGAGAGTCCCGTTCAACGTAAGTTGGTCGGGCGCCGTAGGAGCAATTCCTCCCCGGGAAACTCTCAGGCCCCCGTACCGCCGCGAAGAGGCAACTCTGGAAAGTAGCAACACCGCCGTTCGGCGGTGCGGCTCACCGAAGGTGCAAGCGTGCCCCGCCCTCACGGACCGGCGCAACGCGGAAACTCTCAGGTCAAGCAACAGGGTCGGGGAGGAACTTTGCAGCTCGTTCGGTGTGTACGCACGCCGATGACCCAATGGAGTTCCCCATGACCGTGACCCCGTCCGCTGAGTTCGTCGCCCGCCATATTGGCCCGCAGGGCAGCGACATCGACACCATGCTTGCCCAGCTTGGTTATTCTTCCATCGACGAAATCGTCGACACCGCCGTTCCCGCCGACATCCGCCAGAGTGAACCCCTGGACCTGCCGGCTCCACGCACCGAAGCAGAGGTCCTTTCGGACCTGCGCGTGCTGGCAAACAAGAACGTCATGAAGACCCAGATGATCGGCCAGGGTTTCTCCGACACCTTCACGCCGCCGGTGATCCTGCGCAATGTGCTCGAAGACCCGGCCTGGTACACGGCCTACACCCCGTACCAGCCGGAAATCTCCCAGGGTCGCCTCGAGGCGCTCATCAACTTCCAGACCATGGTCATGGACCTGACCGCGATGCCGATCGCCAACGCCTCGATGCTTGACGAAGCCTCCGCCGTCGCCGAGTCCGTGCTGCTGATGCGCCGTGGCAACAAGGCAAAGGGCACCGCCAAGACCGTGCTCGATGCCAACCTCTTCCCGCAGACCATCGCCGTGGTTCAGGGCCGCGCCGAAGCCCTGGGCTTCGAGGTCGAGATCGCGGACCTGTCCAAGGGCCTGCCCGAGGGTGACATCTCCGGCATCGTGCTGCAGCAGCCGGGCAACAACGGCGCCGTGGTTGACCACACCGCCGTCATCGCCGCCGCCAAGGAGCGCGGCGCGATGGTCACCATCGCCGCCGACATCCTGGCACTGACCATGATCCCCGCCCCGGGTGAGCAGGGTGCCGACATCGCCGTGGGCAACACCCAGCGCTTCGGCGTCCCGCTGTTCTTCGGTGGCCCGCACGCCGCATACCTGGCAGTGCGCACCGGCCTGGAACGCCAGCTGCCCGGCCGCCTGGTCGGCGTGTCCAAGGACGACGCCGGGTTCCCGGCCTACCGCCTGGCACTGCAGACCCGCGAGCAGCACATCCGCCGCGAGAAGGCCACCTCCAACATCTGCACCGCCCAGGCGCTGCTGGCCATCACGGCCTCGATGTACGCGGTCTACCACGGCCCCGCTGGCCTCAAGCGCATTGCCCAGCGCGTCCACAACCACGCCCGCACCATCGCCACCGTGCTCTCCGGTGCCGGACTGGAACTGGTTGCCGACTCCTTCTTCGACACCGTGCAGGTGAAGGTCGCCGACTCGGCCGCCATCATCGCCAAGGCCGAGGAAGCGGGCATCAACCTGCGCCGCGTGGATGCCACCACCGTGGGCATCTCCACCGACGAAGCCACCACTTCGGCACACGTTGCGGCCATCGCCGGTGTCTTCGGCGTCACGGGTGAGGACTTCAAGGCAGAGGGCTTCGAGCTGGCGGCATCGTTGCAGCGCACCAGCGACTACCTGAGCCACCCGATCTTCAACACCATCAAGTCCGAAACCCAGATGCTGCGCTACCTGCGCAAGCTCTCGGACCGCGACCTGGCCCTGGACCGCACCATGATCCCGCTGGGATCATGCACCATGAAGCTGAACTCCACCGCCGAAATGGAATCCATTTCCTGGCCGGAATTCGCCTCCATCCACCCGTACGCCCCGGCACACCAGACCGAGGGCTGGCGCGAGCTGATCACCGACCTCGAAGGCCGCCTGACCACCATCACCGGCTACGCGGGCGTCTCGATCCAGCCCAACGCCGGTTCGCAGGGCGAATACGCGGGCCTGCTGGCCATCCGCGGCTACCACCTGTCCAACGGCGATGACCAGCGCACCGTCTGCCTGATCCCGGCCTCCGCGCACGGCACCAACGCCGCCTCCGCGGTGCTGGCCGGCATGAAGGTCATTGTGGTGAAGACCGCAGCCAACGGCACCATCGACGCAGCCGACCTGGACGCGAAGATCGAAGCCAACAAGGACACCCTTGCTGCCATCATGATCACCTACCCGTCCACGCACGGCGTCTACGACGCCGACGTGCGCGAGGTCTGCGACAAGGTCCACGCGGCCGGCGGCCAGGTCTACATCGACGGCGCCAACATGAACGCCCTGGTCGGCCTCGCCCAGCCGGGCAAGTTCGGCGGCGACGTGTCGCACCTGAACCTGCACAAGACCTTCTGCATCCCGCACGGCGGCGGCGGACCGGGCGTGGGCCCGATCGGCGTTGCCGAGCACCTGATCCCGTTCCTGCCGGGCGACCCGTCGGACACCTACTCGATGCGCGACGGCATCCCGGTGGTTGCCACCATGTTCGGCTCCGCCGGCGTGCTGCCGATCTCCTGGGCCTACATCGCGATGATGGGCGGCGAAGGCCTGACCGACGCCACCAAGATCGCGATCCTCTCGGCGAACTACATCGCGTCCCGCCTCAACGAGTACTTCCCGATCCTGTTCACCGGCAACAAGGGCCTGGTCGCACACGAGTGCATCCTGGACCTGCGCGAGCTGACCAACAAGACCGGCGTCACCGCCGAGGACGTTGCCAAGCGCCTGATTGACTTCGGCTTCCACGCCCCGACCCTGTCCTTCCCGGTCGCCGGCACCCTGATGGTGGAGCCGACCGAGTCCGAGGACCTGGTCGAGATCGAACGCTTCATCGAGGCCATGATCGCGATCCACGCCGAGATGCAGCAGGTGCTCGCCGACGACTTCTCCCTCGAGGAATCCCCGCTGCGCAACGCCCCGCACACCGTGGCCGCCGTGGTCAACACCGCTTGGAACCGCAAGTACACCGTTGAGCAGGCAGCCTTCCCGGTGCATGCCCTGCGCATGGACAAGTACTTCCCGGCCGTGGGACGCATCGACGGAGCAGGTGGCGACCGCAACCTGATCTGCTCCTGCCCCCCGCCGGAAGCCTTCGAAAACTAATTCCGACACTCATTTTTGAGCCTCACGAAAGGTAGCTTGATGAGCGACCCGAAGAAAACCTCCCTGCATGCACAGCATGCGGACCTAGGCGCATCCTTCACCGACTTCGGTGGCTGGGACATGCCGTTGAAGTATGGTTCGGAATTGGCCGAGCACAATGCGGTGCGCGCCACCGCTGGCCTGTTTGACCTCTCCCACATGGGCGAGGTCTGGGTCGAGGGACCCGACGCCGCAACGTACCTGAACACCGCGCTGGCCGGCAACATGGCAGTGATGAAGGTCGGCAAGGCCAAGTACTCGGTGATCTGCAACGAAGCAGGCGGAATCATCGATGACCTGATCACCTACCGTCGCGGGGAAGAAAAGTTCCTCGTGGTGCCCAACGCGGGCAACGCCCCGGTGGTTGCCGCTGCCCTGGCCGAGCGCGCCAAGGGCTTCGACGTGGTAGTCACCGACGCGTCCGCCGAGACCTCGCTGGTCGCCGTGCAGGGCCCGAATGCCGTGGCCATCCTGCACGAACTGGTCGACGAGGCAGCCAAGTCAGTGGTCTCGGACATGAGCTACTACGCTGCCGACGAGGTCACCGTTGCCGGCATCGACGTGCTGCTGGCACGCACCGGCTACACCGGTGAAGACGGCTTCGAGCTGTACGTGCCGAACGCACAGGCAGCCGAACTCTGGGACGCATTGATGGCCGCCGGCACCGACCACGGGCTGATCCCCGCGGGTCTGGCCTGCCGCGACTCACTGCGCCTGGAAGCCGGCATGCCGCTGTACGGCAACGAGCTTTCCCTTGAGGGCAACCCGTTCGAGGCCAACCTTGGCCCGATCGTTTCCTTCAAGAAGGAAGAGGACTTCGTGGGCCGCAAGGCACTGGAGGCCATCAAGGCCGAAGGCGCCAAGAAGGTCCTGGTGGGCCTGAAGGGCCTGGGACGTCGCGCCGGTCGCGGAGGCTACCCGGTGTCCGTGGACGGCGTGCAGGTCGGCGCCGTCACCTCGGGCCAGCCGTCGCCGACCCTGGGCTACCCGGTGGCCCTGGCCTACGTGGCCCCGGAGTTCGCCGAGGTCGGCACGAAGGTCGATGTTGACCTGCGTGGCAAGCCCGAGGCATTCGAAGTCGTCACACTGCCGTTCTACACCCGAGCCAAGTAACGTTGTCGGTGGCGGGCGCGACGAGCCCCGCCACCGATCAACCGGCTTAACTTCTTTACCCACATTCTTTGAGAGGAAACACCCCCCATGAGCAAGGTTCTCGCATCCCTTCGTTACTCGGCCGAGCACGAATGGGTCGACTCCGCGACCCCGACCAAGGTCGGCATCACCCAGGTTGCCGCGGACGCACTGGGCGACGTCGTATATGTTGACCTGCCCGAGGTCGGCGACAACGTCACCGCCGGCGAGACCTGCGGCGAGGTCGAGTCGACCAAGTCCGTCTCCGACCTGTACGCACCGGTCACCGGCACCATCGTCGAGGTCAACCAGGAAGCCATCGACAACCCGGCCATCCTGAACGAGGACCCGTACGGCGCCGGCTGGCTGTTCACCGTCGAGGTCACCGAGGAGGGCCCGCTGCTCTCGGCAGCAGACTACGCCTCCGCAAACGGCGGCGACGTAGCGTGACCGCAGTGTTCGAATCCCTTGCCCCTGCGTCGCTGACGCAGGATATCGGGACCCTGGATCCGGAGATCGCGGAGCGGATCGATGCCGAGCTGGCGCGCCAGCAGCGTGGCCTGGAGATGATTGCCTCGGAGAACCACACGGCCCTGGCCGTGATGCAGGCGCAGGGTTCGGTGTTGACTAACAAGTACGCCGAGGGCTACCCGGGCAAGCGCTACTACGGCGGTTGCGAGGAGGTCGACGTCGTGGAGACCCTGGCCCTGGATCGCGTCAAGGCGCTCTTCGGTGCCGAGTTCGCCAACGTGCAGCCGCACTCCGGCGCGCAGGCCAACGCCTCGGTGATGCACGCGCTGATCCGCCCGGGCGACACCATCATGGGCCTGAACCTGGCCCACGGCGGGCACCTGACCCACGGCATGAAG
>NZ_JBIXLM010000052.1:0-25555 GCF_045798545.1 Paeniglutamicibacter sp. ORCA_105
CCCCCCCACTACTGTTTTAACTTCCGAGGCCCCTTCCGTCCTGGCTGATGGTTCCGGGTCACCAGCTGAAAAAGCCGTGCGCCGCTTCCTTGGTTTCCAGGTGGAACACCAGGTTTTGGGGCCCTTGCGGCACCACGATGACCATCCACTCCTCCATGCCGCTGGGCTGGATCGACCGATTGTCCAGTTTGCGCACGATGAGGTCCAGGAAGGTTCCGCTGTCCGATTGCGAGGATTGCTGCACGAGTGCCAGTTCCCGCCTGGCATTCGTGGCACTTCCCTGGGCATGCGCGGCCTGCAGGTTCGCCAGGTTCTCCTCCACCATTTTCGCCTGAAAGCCACCCAACGTCTCATCCCCGTTCCCGGTCAGGAGCGCCGAACCGTGGATCCGCCCGAGAGCCTCGGCCAGATCCCCGAGGCAGTGCCCGGGCAACCCGGGTCCCACCCACTCCGGCTCGTTGGTGATCATGGCTGTTCCGGCATTCACCCAGTCACCCGCGGCAGCCAAGAGGTCCGCGGCGATCTGAGCTTCGGTCCCCGGGGATATCCCCACGGGCACCGCCACGCCGCCGGAACGCGGGCAATCGGGCGGTAGCTCGGCCAGCAGATCGGGAGTCGGCAGGGTGGACGGCGCAGGTTCGGGCGGATCCGGCACCAGCACGGTGCATGCACCCAGGGTGCTTGCCAGCAGGCCGCCGGCCAACAGCCACGGAATCCGCCTCATGCCTCAAAATCCTACGCCCGGGTGGACAGGATGCGTGTGTGTCCGGACACCGCGGGAATGAAACCGGACGGGCCCTAGTTGCCGCTAATGTGAGCATTCCTTTGTCGATCCTTGATCTTGCCCCCATCCGCCGTGGCGGTTCCGCCGCCGAGACTTTCGCCCAGAGCGTCGAATTGGCCCAAACCGCCGAGGCGACCGGCTACAAGCGCGTCTGGTACGCCGAACACCACAACATGAACTCGATCGCTTCGTCAGCGACCTCGGTGCTCATCGGCCACGTCGCCCACCACACCAGCACCATTCGTTTGGGCTCCGGCGGCGTCATGCTGCCCAACCACTCGCCGCTGGTGATTGCCGAGCAATTCGGCACCCTCGAAACACTTTTCCCGGGCCGCATCGACCTGGGCCTCGGGCGTGCGCCGGGCACCGACCAGGCCACGTTCCGGGCCATGCGCCGCGATCCCGCAGCCTCCGATGCGTTCCCGCACGATGTGCTCGAGCTGCAGGCGTTCCTCGGGGACACCTCGCGCATCGAGGGAATCCACGCCTACCCCGGGCGCGGAACCAACGTTCCGCTCTACATCCTGGGTTCAAGTCTCTTTGGTGCCCGGCTGGCCGCCCAGCTGGGCCTGCCGTACTCCTTCGCCTCGCACTTTGCCCCCGATGCCCTGGTGCAGGCGACGACCGCGTACCGCAACGAATTCCGCCCCTCCGAGTTCCTGGCCGAGCCATACGTCATTGCCGGTGTCGGCGTGGTTGCCGCCGGGACCAACGCCGAGGCGCAAGTCATCATGGAACAGGTTCGCCGCGATCGAATCCGCATGATGCTGGGACGCAACCGCGAAACCGAGTTCACCGATGCCGAGGTGGAAATGCTGTTGGATTCCCCGCACGGGGATTCGATCATGAAGATGCTCCAGTACACCGCGGTGGGCGACGGATCGGCAGTGGCCGAATACCTGCACGAGTTCGCCCGCACCGCGCAGGCCGACGAGCTGATCACCGTGCACAATGCCGGCGAGCCGGACCAGCGCCTGGAGTCGGTGAAGATCACCGCCAAGGCCATGTCCATGGCACCGGCGAACTAGCCACACCATAATCGGCATATGCAAGACGGCCACCGGGATTTCCCGGTGGCCGTCTTGCATATGCTTTCGGCGGACCCTACCGGCCCGGCAGCACCCAGCGGCGCACGCCCATGACCAGCACCGTGGCAAGCAGGACCAAAAGCAGGCCGTCCGCGGCGATGTAGAAGTAGTGCCAGCTTGAACCGCCGGCCTCGGCCCCGGCCAGCACCGCCTCGGTGCGCTTGGCCAGGAACGGCCTGATCAGCGCGATCTTGGCGAGCAACACGGCACCCAACCCGGCAACCACCCACAGGTATGCCCGATCCATGCCCCGCTTGATGCAGGAAGCGGCGAGCACGATGAAGAAGACCACTTCCACGATGTTCATCGCGGCGAAAACCAGCTGCCCGATTCCCAGGCCCAGCGCCAGGGTCATCCCCGGGGCCATGAACTTCAGCGGCGTCTCGATGAACGAAATCCCGATCAGCAAACCCAGCCACAATGCAGGTGCCAGGATCCTTCCGGCGGCGGCAAGCAATGCCGGGCGGTTGATGGCCGGTGTGAAGAATCGAGGGGAAATGTCGCTGTCCATATATCGACCTTACTCCGCCTGACGGCCTGCTTCGGTGCACGAAAAAGTGCCCATTCCCATACGGTCGGATGCAACATAGGCTGTAATCAATCGGGGATCAGTCGCAGTTCCCGGCCTATGGAGAAAAGAGGGGCACGATGAGCAATAGCTTTGATGACACCGTCTTCGATGAGCCGATCGACGACGACATGTACGAACCCGGCGACGGACGGGACGGCCAGCCCTACGAAGGTTCGTCCGACAGTCCCGAGTCCATGACCGCCCTCGATCCACTGCGCAAGCACCTTTATCTCCTCGATGACGACCTGACCGCCGAGGACGATACCGACGACGAGGAAACCGTCGAGGAAGAGTGGACCGAGGACGAAGTCCTCGAGGAAGAAAACCACTAGCTTCGCCGCCCGTCTAGGATGGGACGGGCGCGGTCCATCAGTGGTCCGCGCTCTCACCCCGCCCGAGGCACAGGAGATTCAGTGGTCAACCCGGTTCATTTGCGCACGCTGCTGGAAGTGGTGACGCAGAAGTCCTTCGCCGCCTCCGCCCTGCGCCTGGGCTACACGCCCTCGGCGGTCTCGCAGCAGATGTCGGCGCTGGAACGCGACACCGGGACAACCCTTTTCACCCGCGGTGCCAAGAGCATCGAGCCCACGCCCGCGGCCCTGACCATGGTGCGCCATGCCAAGCGCGTGCTCACCGACATCGACGCGCTCATGGCAGCGACCTCCATCCCGGACCTTGACCCGAGCGGCAAGCCGTTGCAGGAACTGCGCATCGGCATTTTTCCGTCCCTGGCCACCTATGCCCTGCCCAAGCTGCTGGGATCCCGGGACTGGGACCAGCTCGGCATCGCCCTGCGCGTGAACGTGGGAGAGCCCCACCAGACCATCACCGGGCTGCGCCAGGACGGGGAGCTGGACCTCGCGCTGATCTTCCAGGTGGGCCAGGGAGGTCTCGCATGGCCGGCGCAGCTGGAACGCCAGTGGCTGGGCGACGACCCGTTCCGAGTAGTGGTTCCGGCATCCTGGAAACTCGACGGCACCTCCGTCTTCAGCGCCGCCCAGCTGGCGGACATGCCCTGGATCATGCACCATCCGGGCACCAGCGATGCCACGGTGATCTCCCGGCTCTTCGCCGCATTCAACATCCATCCCCGGGTGGTCGCCCATTCGGACGACTTCAATGCCTCGCTGCACATGGCCGCCGCCGGGCTGGGCGCCGCGCTGGTTCCGGAGCTTGCCATGCTGCGGGCACCTGCAGGCATCCAGGTGATCGACGCACCCGAGATCCGTCTGGCCCGCAGCATCTTCGCGCTGCGTCCGGAGGGTCGGGACAACCCCAAGGTCGGGGTGTTCATGGACCGGCTCACCAACGTCTTGGCAGAGCTGAGCATCGGGCCCAAGCGGCGCTAACCAAGGAGGGGGGTCGCATCAGGGCGGTCGCAACCTGTGGGTCCTGGCACCCCGGTTGGACAGGATTCCGGACGGGGAGCATCGTTGCAACGCGCATCGCACCTTCGGTGCGTTGAACTCAGTCCACGAAGGTTGGCTTCGCTTACAACGAAGTAATACCGGAGCTATCGGCTCCGATGACCGTGTCCGTGGCGAGGGGAGTCAGGCTCTCATCGGTTCCTCCGCTCGTGATGCGGCACCAACCCGTATCCGCGTCGAATTGGGTCCACCACACCTCCGCGGGATCACTGCCGTCGCGGCGAATGGTGACGCTTCCTCGTGAATCCAATTCCGGCTCGTCAACCATGACAACCCCGTCAACCGCACCTGCCGGGGTTCCTGGGACGGCAAGCCAGGACGACTGGGGTGAGTATCCCCAAAGGTAGAGAAGAATGCCGTTGGGCATCCCGACGTCCACATGAACCGCATCCATGGCCAACGAGGCAGGAGAACCCCTGCGTGCCGCCACTTCGCCCGGATCATTCGGGATGAAATCGAATGCCTGATCGGCCACGCGGTACACCACACGGTCGGAAATTGGCGAGGTGAGCGGAATGACGTTCACCTAGAAATCCACTACCACCAGGATGCCGACAACGCCGAGGCTGAGCACCGCGATGCTCATCGCGAGGATCGCCACGACGTCGGCCCGCAGCCGCTCGGATTTGATCCCGTGGGAAGCCACGGTATACCGGTGGCGCTGCGTGGCATAGATGCCTCCGGCCGCCAGCAGTGCCAGCACGATCATTGCCAGGATCCCCACCCCGTAATGGGGCAGCCAGCGCAGGAAGACCAGTGCGGCAACGCAAAGCGAGAGCGTGGTCCGTCCCCATGACATGACGGTGCGTTCGGGCTGCAGCCCGGGGTCCAGGTGCAGGGGCGGCCGCGGCGCGGTGCTCATTGGTCCAGGGCGATCAGTACCGCCACCACGGCTGCGGCCAGGGCGCTGCCCAGGCCCAGGATCGGGATGATCAGCGGCAGCGGCAGAGGCTTCGTTTGGCGCATGGACATCTCGATGCTGCGCCAGCGCAAGGCGGCACCGGCGCTGATAAGCATGCCAATGACAATGAGCAGCACCGAGATGCCGGTGCGCAGCGGACCGGGGAAGGCGGCTGCGGCGAAAGCCTCCAGGGCGATGCCGCCGGCCAGGAAGGCGAGGGCGGTACGGATCCAGGCCAGGAAGGTGCGTTCGTTGGCGAGCGTGAAGCGCGGGTCCGGTTCCTGTCCCCCGGGCAGGACGAGTTTGGCAAGTCTCCCGCGTTCGTCGTTCTGGTCGGTCGATGCCATCAGCCGGCGTGCTCCCTTGTCTTTGTGTCTCCACGACCCGGCAGTGTCCCCCGCCGGAAATCCTTTTCAGGATACCGGGCAGTCGATGATGCGGGCCAACCACCCGTTCCATCGAGCCGGGTGTTGGATTATTTGCCGCCCACAAGGGTCTGCCGCGGCTTGAGCACCACACTGCTTGGCTTTGGGGTTCCGGGTTCCAGGCAAATCACCTCGCCGTCGCTGGCAGCTGCCACTGCCTGGGCAATGCCCGCGCCGGCCTTCACCGTGGTGGTGCAAAAGTTCCCCGGATCGATGGTGGTTTCCACCGGAGGCCCAACGCTTGGCTCGATACCCGTGATCCAGGCCGAACGCGCACCCACGCCGGAATCCTTTCCACGGAACTCCTTCCCAGGCAGGGTCTTGGACCGTCCGGACATGGATGTGGCCGTGGCAGAGACGATGCCCAGGTCCTTGCCACGCTCGAACTCCACGCTCACCACATTTTCGAGCCCAAAGACCTCGGCCATCTCTTCCTGGCTGGTGACTTGCTCCCAGGAGTCGTAGGGGTTCTTGGCGCTGGCCTCCAGCGACCAGGGATCGGGACGCGAACGCAGATAGGGTCGCGCGGCACCGCCCCAGACGTCCTCGCTGTCGCGGGTGGCACCTCCGGTCGAGGAGGAATACAGGGTCTCGGCCAGCCTCCCGTCGTACACCACGACCTTGCCGCTGCGCGGAACGCCCGCGTCATTGCGCTTTATCGTCGCCTCCACCGCGGCCTTCCACCTGGCCCCGTAACCGGATTTCTCGTTCTCCTTCTTCCAGCCGGTGAATTTCTGGTCCTGGACCTCGTCCGTGACGTTGCAGTCGCAGGAATCCCTGACCGTGTTCAGCTTGCGCATGGCGTACGTCCGGCCGGCAATCGCCTGGGCCTGCAGCACGGCGCGGGGCCACGACGAGGGGACCTCGGCCAGGCCATAGAGGTATTCGTCGTTGAGCCGCAGCGCTGCCACCAGGTTCACCCGGTCATCCAGTAGCCCCGCTTCCAGGTAGCCATGCCTGTAGACCCCGGGTGCCGAGGATTCTTCGTTGGCTCCGGGCACCGAGATCGTCGCACGGTTTTTCGCTGGCCAGTCGCGGGTGCCTTCCCACAGAATGGTCAGCTTGCCGGTGACCTTGTTGGCTTCGGCCACCGGATCCACGTCGGGAACGCCGTCTTCGTCTTTGTCCCGCGGAACCACGTCGAATCCCTCCGGGGTCCTCAACTCGTAGGCCAACTGCGATCCCGTGCTTCCAAGGACGAGTTTTGAGCCCGCCGGTGCCGTGTAGGTTTGGTTGGCCGTAGGGTCGATGACTAGCATCTTTCCGCCGGCAACGACGACTTCGCTGGTCTTCGATGTCAGCACCTGGACCCGGATGTCGCTGGAAGCTGCGGTGCTGCTGGACGTGACCTTGGCGGGGTTGTAGTAGTACTCCAGGATGTCGGTGGCGCTGCTCCCTCCGGCAGCCATGGCCCGGGCCCCGTACTGGCTCATGCCCACACCGTGTCCCCAGCCAGCACCACTCACCGTGAAGTCGGGAAGTTCGGTGCTCGCGGGCAGCCAGTAGGAGGTCCCGTCGGGGCGCACCCCGAGAATACCGCCGGTGAAGGGCTGTCGGGTATCGCTGCCGGCACTGTAGTGCCCACCGCTCGGAAAACCGAAGGGGCCGTTTTCCCAACCGGTGTCGGCCCAGGCCCGGACCAGGTCATGGGGCACCAGCACCGCCGGAGACGTGGCGGCATACACCTCGATCCCCTCGGGATCGGAGCGCCACAGCATCCCGTCGTGGAACTCGCCCGCCTCGGCATCGGCTTTCCCAGGCCTCTCCGACTCCTTCTCCGGGTGGTCCTCGGTGGCGATGGGTGTGAGGTTGACGCCCTCGGCCACATGCACGGGCGACGCGGCAATGGCCGGAGCCCCCGGAACCAACAGGACGGCGAAAAGCAGGACGGCGGCAGACATGGCGATTTTTCTCACGGTGTTTCCCCAAACAACATTGCGAGCGGCAGTCCAGGTGGTGCCGGCTGCCTTTGGGGACGATCCTACGTCAAGCCGACGCGGTAAACACCCCCTTCCCGTGGACGACTTCGGGGCCACGGCCCGGCTGCCTGGGTCGACAAAACCAAATCACCGGATTTGCTGTTGGGGGGGCATGGCGTTGTTGCCGCACCCGGGTTTCGCATCGGAGCCGGTTCGGCGATATCTTGGCATCAACCACACATCGGCACAGCAAGGAACCAGGACCATCACGATCACCAGCCATATCCGCTCCACCCGCAGCGGGCCCCTGGGCCTCATTGAGCTCCGGAGGCCCACAAGCATCAATGCACTCACCGGTCCGATGCTCCGGGAATTGACCGATGTGTTGGAAAACTGGAGGACCGACCCGGCGGTGTCAATGGTGGTGCTGCGCGGGGAGGGCGTGCGCGGCTTCTGTGCTGGCGGGGACATCAAGGACTTCCACCAAGCGGTGACCAACGGCGGGCACTCCGGATTCCTGGGCCTGCTCGCCCTGGAATTCAGGCTCGATGAGATGATCGCCAGCTACCCCAAACCGGTACTCACCCTGGTCCACGGGCTGTGCATGGGCGGCGGAATCGGCCTGGCCTCCCATGCCGCCATCCGCATCGCCACCCCCGAAGCGCATTACGCCATGCCGGAGGCGCGCATTGGCTACAGCCCGGATGTGGGTGCCACACACCTGATGGCCCGGGCACCGGGACACCTCGGCGAATACCTGGTGTTGACCGGCGACACCTTCACCGGTGCGGATGCGGTGGAACTCGGCTTTGCCGACATGCTGGTCGATGGGGATCGTTTCGAGGAGGTCATCGAGGCCCTGCCCGACTTCGCGGCAATGCCGGCACCCGACATCGCCGCCGGGCTGGAGGTGTTCTTCGGGTCCTTTGCCGTTTCCCCGCTGGCCAGCGCGCAACCGTGGATCGATGCGGCCTTCGGTGCGCCGACGCCCGAGCAGATCCTCGAGCGCCTCGATGCCATGGCCCATCCCGCGGCCCGGGCGGCGGCAGCCCGGATGCGCGCCAATTGCCCCACCTCACTGCAGTGCGCGCTGTTGGCGGTGCGCGCTGCCCGGGAGGCGGACCACCTGCCCTCGGCCCTGGCACGGGAGCTGCGCGTGGCCGACTATCTGATGCACCGCGATGACCTGGCCGAGGGGATCCGCGCCCAGGTCATCGACAAGGACCGCAGCCCGGCATGGAACCCCTCCGAGTTGGCTCAGGTGGACCGCGAGGCCATTGCCGCGGTGATCGCCGACCCGCAATAGGCACGGTCCCGCCGGCACCGTCTCAATCGTCCATGGAACGCAGCGGTGCGATGGCACCCAGCGTCGCCGCGGCAGTGGTCACCCCCAGGGCGAGGAACACTCCCCCGGCCCCCAGGGCGGTGGCGAAGACGCCGACGCCCACCGGGATCACTGTCTGCCCCAGGCGGTTGCCCAGCAGGCGGATCGACATCCAGGTGCCACGGGTGCCTTCGGTGGCGGTCATCGACACCACGCTCATGCTCAGCGGCTGCCCGAGGCCCAGGGCGAGGCCCGCAAGCACCAGCAGCGCCGCCATTGCGGGGGTCGGCAGCGGAAGCACCAGCAGGCCGATCAGCACCGCTGAGATGCCGGTGGAACCGAGCAGCAGCCGCGACCTTCCCACGGCACGGACCAGCCGGTCCATCGCCAGCCTCGAGAGCACCGTGGCTGCTGCCCGCAACGCCAGCAGCACCCCGACCGCCTGCGTGGAAATTCCCCGTTCCACGGCCAGCGCCGGCAGGTAGACCTGCAGCAGGTCGATGGTGCACAGCACCATCATGCTCAGCCCGATGGAGGCGACCAGCGTGTTGCGGGCAGCGGGCTGGACCCGCAGTGCGGTGCGCAGCTTCACCGGCGCCTTCGGGATAACGGACTTGCTGAGTGTGCCGCCGTGCCGGGCCATGAGGACACCGGTGGCCAGCACGCCGGCGGCTCCCACCAGGTAGGCCAGCAGCAGCACCGAGGTGTCCGGGGCGACCGCGGCCCCGCCCAGCACACCGAGCAACAGCGGCGCAACGGTCTGGGCCACCGCGGTGACCATGGTGTAGAAGCCGAATACCCTATCCATGTTGCGGTTCGTGGCCGATGCCAAACGGCTTTGCTCACCGAGAAGGCTCATCAGATGCCCCACGCCCAGGAGCAAGTTCCAGCCCAGCAGGGCCGGCAGGGACGGCGCGGCGAAAAGCAGGCCGGCCCCGGAGAAGATCAGCAGGGCAGCACCCACCAGCAGGATGTGACGTTCCTTGCCGCGGTCCGCGGCACGGCCAATGAACACGGCCAGGAAGACCGGCAGGATGGAGAAGCTCGCCACCACCAGGCCCAGCAGCCCGGGGTCAACGCCGAGTTCCAATGCCTTGTAGGAGGTTGCCGGACGCACCAGGTACACCGCTGCCTGCAGGAAGAAGGCGTGGGCGAGCAGCGAGGGGAACCCGATGCCCGGCACGGTGTTTGAGGAGGTCATAGGGACATTATTCCGAGTCGCGAATCGCCGCCCGGCATTGATGACGGGGAATCAACCCCGATGTGGCGCGGTCTTGGGTGCGGGCCTGCCCTCCGGCCGCTGGGGGTTCGGGTGTACCGGCTCCACGGTGCGGTGGGTGGAGTCCTTGGGTTCCACGCGCTTGGGCGCGACGGTCTTCTCCACCGTCGGCGCAGGTTCGCGCTGGGTCGGCCACGGCATCGGGGCGTGCTCGCCGAAGTTGTCGGCGTCGGCCTCCAGCCAGTCCGGTGCCCACCCACGGGGCGGCTGGCGCAACAGCTCGCCGGGTTCCAGCCAATGGTGCAGTCCCGCGTAGCTGCGAGTGGTCAGGTGGTCGACGCGGCGGCGCAACATCCTGGTATTCAGCTGCGCCGGGTTGGTGACGCCCATCGAGGCCATCAACTGTGCGGCTTCCTGCACCGTGAGCTTGTGGTAGTTGTAGACGCGGTTGCCCTTGTCTTCCACGTCCAGCGCGCGGACGAGACGCGGGTCCTGGGTGGCAACCCCGACAGGGCATTCATTGGTGTGGCATTTCTGCGCCTGGATGCAGCCGGTGGCCATCATCATGGAGCGGGCACTGAAGGTGAAGTCGGCGCCCTGGATCAGCCGCTTGAGAACGTCGGAACCGGTGGCGACCTTGCCAGCGGCCCCGAGCCTGATCTTGCTGCGCAGCCCGCACCCGACCAGCGCGTTGTGCACCAGCATCAGTCCCTCGGTCAGCGGGGTGCCCACGTGGTCCTCGTATTCCAGCGGCGCTGCGCCGGTGCCTCCCTCGGATCCGTCGATGGTGATGAAATCGGGGGTGATTCCGGTTTCCAGCATGGCCTTGCACATGGCCAGCACGTCGGTGCGGGAACCGACGCAGAACTTGTAGCCGACTGGCTTGCCACCGGCCAGCTTGCGCAGCCGGGCTACGAATTGCATCAGCTCCCGTGGCGTGGAAAAGGTCGAGTGCGAGGCGGGGGAAATGCAGTCAACACCCATGGGCACCCCGCGGGTGGCTGCGATCTCCGTGGTGATCTTGGCCGCCGGCAACACTCCGCCGAGCCCGGGCTTGGCCCCCTGGGACAGCTTGATCGTGATGCCCTTGACATGTTCGTTGGACGCCTTGGTCGCAAAGACCCCTGGATCGAAGTTTCCCTCGGCATCGCGGCAGCCGAAGTAGCCGGATCCGATTTCCCAGAACAGGTCGGCGCCGTGTTCCAGGTGGTACGGGGCCAGCCCGCCCTCGCCGGTCTCATGGACGAAGCCACCCATGGCCGCGCCCTTGTTCATGGCCAGAACTGCGTTCTTGGACAGCGAACCGAAGCTCATGGAGGAAATGTTCATCAGGGACATGTCGTAGGGCTGAGTGCAATCCGGTCCGCCGATGCGCACGCGGTGCTGGTCCTTCGCGACCTCGACCGGGACGGTGGAATGCAGCAGGTATTCGTAGCCGACCTCGTTGACGTCGCGTTCGGTGCCGAAGGCCTTGTGGCTGTCGGCACCCTTGGCCCGTGCGTAGATCAGTGAGCGGGTGTCTCGGTCAAAGGGTCTGCCGTCGGTGTTGCGCTCGATGAAATACTGCTGGATCTCGGGGCGGATCGACTCGAGCAGGAAGCGCATGCGTCCCAGCACTGGGAAATTTCGCAGGATGGCGTGCCGGGTTTGCAGGACGTCGTGGATCCCCAGTGCCAACAAGAGGACCACCACCCCGGCAACGATCCACCAACCGGCGGGGCCAAGCGTTGCGGCGACGATGGCGACGAACCCGAGGACGGACAAAAGCGCCAAAATCAGAAATCTCACCATGAGTGCGAGCCTACAGCCAGGGGCGGGGCCGCGGCAGCCTTCGTGCACCGAAATCGCCGGTGCGAGCTCGAAGCTGCGCGAAGGATCCCGGCCTTGCGTTCCACATCCCGGCCATGGCGGCGGGGCCAAGTACATGACCCCGCCACGGCACGCGGGAACGCGGGAACGCCTTAGACGGTCACGGCCACGGCCACGGCTTCCTCGAGCTTCAGCGGACCGAGCTCGGCGAGGAATTGGCCCGGGCCGGGGTTCGATTCCGCGTCCTCGCCGCCTAGGTGCCTCAGCACTCCCCACACGGCGTTCAGTCCGGTGGTCACCGCTCCCTCGGCCCAGCCCGCCGTCCAGGAGACGTCGTCACCAGTCAGGAAAATCCCGCGGTGTTCGGCGGCCAGGTGCTGCTGGTCGAAGTGCGTATACAGGCGCTCCTGGTAGCGGTAGTGGCCGGGCAGGTTGGCCTTGAAGGCCCCCATGAAATTCGGTTCGGCCTCCCAAGACACCGTGATCGGCTGTCCGACGATGTGGCTGCGGATGTCCACGTCCGGGTAGATCTTCGCCAGCGAGTGCAGCATCAGTTCCATGCGGCGCTCGGCCGAGAGTGAGAGCCACTTCAGCGCATCGTCATTCCAGGTGTAGGACAGCAGGATGACCGCAGGCTTGTCCTCGCCGTTGTCCAGCAGGTAGGTGGCGCGGTTCAGCCGGTCGGTGAGAGTCATGGACATCGGGAACTCACCGCTCACCGGGTCGCGGTCCTTCCAGAACGGGCGGTCCACCATCACGAAGGTCTTCGACGACTGCATGTAGTGCGAGCGTTCGATCGCGGTCCACAGCTCGGCCGGGAACAGCGATTCCTCGGTATCGATGCCGGTGGACAGCAGCCAGGACTGAACGGAGGAGACGACCGCCGGGTAGGTCTCGGTGCGCCCGAACCGTTCGGTGATCTCGATGGCGTTGGCACCGTTGAAGCCGGGAGCTTCCGAGCGGCCGATCTTGGCCACGGCACCGCGCGGGGCGCCGGAGTGAAGCGAGGACAGGGTCGTGCCCCGGGGCCAGTGAGCCAGCTCCGCAGGTGCGTGGTTCCACAGGGCATGAGGCAGCTTCGCCGCCCCGCCGCTGATGCCGCGGTGGTTGTCGTCCGCATCGGTGTAAACCACGCGCAGGATCTCCAGGATGGAGTTCGAGAAGTCGGTGTCCCATCCACCGGAACCGAAGCCCACTTGGCCGAAGGCCTCCCGGTGTTCGAAGCCGGCATCCTTGAAGGCCCTTGAGTTGGCGATGAATCCATAGAAGCTCTCCTCGTCGAAGTCCTCCAGCAGCGAATTCCAGATCCGTTTCACTTCGTGCGCATCGCGGGACCTGATGGCCTGCTGCATTTCATCAAACTTGGCATCCTCACGCAGTGCCCTTTTCCAGGCATCGGCAACCTCGTGGAAGAACTGAGGCAGATCCTCTTCCTTTTCCACGTAGACTTTTTTGCCCTTCAACTCGATGACCGTCGAGTCGGTGGGAGCCGCCAACGGGTTGGGGAAATCATAGGTGTCAAGACCCAGCAAGCCGATGTAGTGGTAGAGCGCCTTGCTGGAGACGGGGAAACGCATGCCGCCCAGGTCGCACGTGACCTCAGGGGCGGACGAGAAGCTGGCTGTACGCAGCCGTCCGCCGATTTGGTCGGCCTCGTAGACAACAGGCTTGAGGCCGATTTTCATCAGTTCATAGGCGGTCACCAGGCCTGACAGACCCGCGCCGATGACGGCGACTTCGGTGCCATGGAGCTCTTCCGGCACGCTGCCCAAGCCAGCGGGATGCTGCAGAAAAAGGTCGTAATTGAACGGGAAGTCGGGATTGAGCATGTTGATCGTGCCATTGGCCTGCGGAATCGAGGTCATCTTCTTGGTCCTTCGGTTGTTTCTCGGAATGCTGTCATCGACCGCAGTCGGCTATTGCCTGCCGATATGTGTGTCGATGTACTGCTGTTTGCTCAGGGCCCCAAGCCTGGACCGGCGGCGTCCGTAGCCCAGGTAGAGCGCCACACCGACCAACATCCACACCCCGAACACCAGCCAGGTATGCCAGGAGAGGTTGAACATCAAGAACAGGCAGGCAGCGATTCCCAGCAGCGGGGTGAGCGGGTACAGCGGCACCTTGTACGTGCGCTGGGCCAGTGGCTGCCGGCGGCGAAGATAGATGACCGAGACGCCCACCAGGGCAAAGGCGAACAGGGTGCCGATGCTCGTCGCCTCGGCCAGGGCTCCCAGCGGAATGAACCCGGCGGTGATGGCCACGATGCCGCCGGTGATGAACGTGCCGGCCACCGGGGTTCCCGTTCGGGCGGACACGCGGGAGAAGACCGCCGGCACCAACCCATCGCGGGACATTGACAGCAGGATGCGGGTTTGGCCGTAAAGCACCGTCAGCACCACCGATGCGATGGCCAGCACGGCGGCGACCGCGAAGAGCAACACAATCCACGGTTGTCCGGTCAGCTCGCCGATGATCTGCACGAGCGCCGCTTCCGTGCCCTCGAACCACGTCCAGTCACGGGCTCCGATGGCGGAGACAGCCACCAGCACGTAGGTCACGGTGACGATGACCATCGAGAGCAGAATCGCGCGGGGCAAATCGCGCTTGGGGTTTGTGGCTTCCTCGCCTGCGGTCGAGGCTGCGTCAAAGCCGATGTAGGAGAAGAAGACAATCGAGGCGGCACCCGTGACGCCGGCCGCACCCATCGGCAGCAACGGTTCGAAGTTCCCCGCGTCGAAGGCGGTGAAGGCCACGATGGAGAAGAACACCAGGATGGCGGCCTTGATCATAACCACCACGGTGTTCACGATCGCCGATTCCCTGGCTCCACGCGCCAGGAGCAATGTGGCGAGCACGACGACCACCAGCGCAGGCAGGTTCACCATCCCGCCCTCGCTCGGCCCGCCGGCAAGTTCCACGGGAAGTTCCATGCCAAATGTGCGTAGCGCTTCGTTGACGTATTCGCCGGCGCCCACTGCCACCGCGGCGACGGAAACCGCGTATTCCAGGACCAGGCACCAGCCGCAGACCCAGGCGATTCCCTCACCCATGGTGGCGTATGAGTAGGAGTAGCTGGAGCCGGAGACCGGCACCATTCCCGCCATCTCCGCATAGGAGAAGGCAGAGAGCAGGGCCGTGATCCCGGCAAGGACAAAGGAGATCCAGATGGCCGGGCCGGCCACGGGGACCGTGGCACCCAAGACCACCAAGATGCCCGTTCCCATGGTGGCTCCCACGCTGATCATGGTCAGTTGCACCAGCCCCAGGCTGCGGCGCATCTTGCCGTTTCCGGCATTGTCCTCGGCTTCCCGGGCCATGGAACTGATCGATTTTCGTCGCTTGAGCTGCTGCCCCAGGCGGACGGGTGCCCGGCGCTCTGCTTCGATGGTGGTTTGCATATGCGAATCCTCGTTTGAACGGTTTCTGGGAGTTGCCGGTTTCCAGCCTAAGTGTGTGACTCCGCTCTCACTCCGGGCCAAATTGAACTAAAGTTGTTCCCCATGGGACAAATTGCACCGGATCAGGGGGCCTCACTTCGCCCGAGCCTCGACTTCGCCAGGCCTTGGGACTCCATCACGCTGGCCCGGTTCCTGCGCCAGCTTCCCACGGGAATCACGGTCCTGCACGATGCCGGAGACCGCCCGCTGCGGTGGGTGGAACCCAGCGACATCGACGACCCCACGCCCTACCTGGTTGATCATGAACTGATCCTCACCAGCGGCTTCCCCCTCGTGGAACATGCTGCAGATGCCGCCAAAGTCCGCCAATTCGTTGCCCGACTCGTCGACGCGAACGTCTCGGCCCTGGGCTTCGGGCTTGATCCCTATTTCTCCGCCGTTCCGCCCACCGTGATCGACGCCTGTCGCGAATTGGATTTGCCTTTGTGGCAGATTCCGTCTTCCTTGCCCTTCGCGGCAATCGGGCTCGCCTTTGCCAAGCTCATGGAGGCCGACAATGCCCGGCTGCTGCGGGAGAACGCTGAAGCGAATCGTCACCTGATGCGTTGCGTGGGCAGCGAGCACCCCGAACAAGAGATCGTCACGGTGCTCGCACACCGAGCCAAGGCTGCGGTGCAGTTGCTGGACCAGAGCGGTAGGCTCCGCCATTATGCCGCACCGACGGGCATCCAACCCGCCCAAGGCCAGGAACTGGAGACCCTCCTGGCACAGGCCTCGGCTGCGCAGGGAGCCAAGCTGGTGGTGGGCGAATCCGCAGGACATCACCACTTGGCTTTTCCAATCAGACCAACGGCAACCTCCGGGGCTCGGGTTCCACCTCTGCTTGGGGTCCTCCAGCTGAGTTTCACACACCAGCCCGGGGCCGCCGAACACAATCTCATGTCCACCGCATTGGGGCTGCTGGAAGTTGTCGCACGTCAGCGCGTCCTGGGCTCGGTTGCTCCCGCGCAGCTGGCCACGGCACTGTTGCTGGACGGCACCGAGTCAATGGACGCCGGAGCCATGGAATTGTTCAATAGTTCCCTCGGTGGCGCCTTGCGCCGAGCGCCACGGGTCGTCGTTACCATCCCCCGCGCCCAGTCGACGGCCCAAGACCCAAGCCACGCGCTCACCCGGCTTCGCTCACTTCTGGACACCAAGCTGGTGCTGCACAGCGGGGGGCGGTTTGCCGCCATCACGCGCAGCGAACCGAACCAGGAACTGCTTGATCGCATCGAGGCGGCCGGATACCTGGCTGCATTTAGCCGTCCTGTTGATCCAGTCCACGGAGAAGGGCAGGGAGTCTCGCTGGCCGCGGACCTGCGCGAGCTAGCGGGGCAGGCCCGCGGATTGGTCCCGCGTCTTCTCGATGAGGGGCGCAGCCTCAGCGCGGACCAACTGCCACAGTCCTTTTCCGCGTTGTTGCCCCAAGAGGCCAGCCGACAGCTGGCGGCGCATCTGCTGGGCAATTTGTTGCAGTTGCCTGCCAAGCGCCGGGACCTCTACCTGCAGGTCTTGCGGGCATGGTTGGACGCGAACGGGTCGTGGGACGCAACGGCGGCGGCCATCGATGTCCACCGCAATTCCGTGCGACGGCACATTGCCTCGATCAGTGAGATTCTGGACATGGACCTGTCCCGGGCAGAGGTGCGCTACGAGCTGTTCCTGGCACTTCGGTTCCTGCCCTGACACGCGGGTGGGCTAAAGGCCCCAGTGACGATAGAGGTCGGGGCGACGCTCGCCCAGATAGGGGATCTCGGCGCGGGCCTTGGATGACGTTTGCGGATCGATCTGCGCAAAGAGCAGCTGCTCGCCGTGGGAGCCCATGGCAAGGACCCGACCGAAGGGGTCGGCAACTACACTTCCACCTCCCAAGGCAAAACCGTCCTCAACGCCGGCGTGGTTGGCGTAGGCAACGTAGAGCTGACTTTCCAAGGCGCGCGTGGGAACAACCGTCGTACTCACCGACTCGTAGCCACGACCCAAGGCGGTGGGCACCAGGAGCAGCTCCGCACCTTGCAAAGCTGCCGCACGCACCGACTCAGGGAACTCGACGTCAAAGCAAATGATCATGCCCACCTTCAGCCCGTGGTGGTCAATGATGGTTGCCGGACGGTCTCCCGGGCTGAACACTTCCTTTTCTTCGTCTCCGAACAGGTGGACCTTGACGTAGCTGCCTCGCTCGACTCCGTCCTCGTCCACAAACGTTGAAGTGATCTCCCAAATGGATTCCCGGACCGCCGGTAGCGAATAGACGATGGCAATTGAGTACCTGGCAGCAATTAGACGCAATTCATCGTGGAGTGCAGGCAGCGAAGCGGGATCCAGCTCGTCGCGCAACCTGCGCGGTGCGTAGCCAACCGCAAACAGCTCTGGGGTCAACAGCACATCGGCCCCGGCCGAGGCAGCGCGCTGGGCAGCGTTGTCGATAGTGGCCAGGTTCGCGGCGTCATCCAATACGTGCGCCTGCGCCTGCAATACGGCCAAAAGCATACGTTCCTCCAGGTCTCAGTCAGTGCTCGATATCAGACTACGGTCACAACACTGGTGACCGTGTTGGCCATTTGGCACCGCAGCCCGACATTCCCGGGATGAATCGCACCAACCGGACCGAACCGTGGCCTTCGTCCTGGCCGCCAGTGATAACTTCCAAGGCGGACCTGGTCGGGACCATCATCCGCCGCCCCGACCAGATCCGCCCGATTTGGCTGACGTCCACGCTTCCAATCGATAGCGTCCGGCAGTTATCCGGCGGTCGTTCGGAGGGGTGGCGGTTTGCCTCCTCGATCGTCATTTTCGTTGCCCGGCCAAGACAGGCCGCCGACCAATTCGGTGTTGAGGAGGTCAATAACCTACCCGCGAGTAAGTTATTTTCTCAAAACCCTTGCAAACCTACCCGTCAGTAAGTTCAATGGTTCTAGCCCCTTTGTAATTCAGATCACAGATCAACCTTGGGTCCAGCCGGACACCGGCAGCAGGACCCTCCCGCTTCACCCGGCCACGGACAGTGGCGTACTTTTGTGCGCCCAAAATCGCCGCGGCCGTCCGCTTTACCGTCCATCTCTTTCGACCCCCAAGGAGTCCAGTTGAATGCACATATTGCAGCCAAAAGGCACACGCTGCTGCATGCAATCATCACGGTTTTGCTCGGCCTGTTCCTCATAGCTTTCGTGGCCTTTTACGCGATGTTCTCTTCCCAGGTGGCGACCGGTGCATCCGCCCTCAACAACGGCATGGGAAAGGCCAATGACGGCGTTGCCAAGCTCGCCGACGGATCCACCGGGGCGGCCGCCGGTGCAGCCGAACTGGCCAACGGGACCGGCGCGCTCACCGAGGGCGCCCGGAAACTGGCAGAGGGCGCGCAAAAGGCCGCAAACGGAGCAGGAAAGCTGAGCGAAGGCGCGACTTCGCTGCACGTCGGGACATCCAGGCTTTCGGCCGGTGCCCAGGAGGCCGTGACGGGTTCGGCAAAACTCGGCAATGGGGCCGCAGACCTATCCACGGGCACGCAAAAAATCGCCGCCGGTACCGACGCCGTCGATGCCGCGGCAGGCAAGCTCAACGCCGGCGCCGGGAAGCTGGCCACCGGAGCCAAGGACGCGACAGTGGGTGCAGGTGCACTCAGTGCGGGATCTTCTAAATTGGCCGCCGGCGCGGGGTCACTCGCCGCGGGCACCAGCACCCTGGATGCCGGAGCACAGTCGCTCAAGGACGGATCTCTTCAGCTCTCGGCGGGCATGTCCCGGCTGGGCCTGGGCGCCGGCAAGGTCGACACCGGCGCGCAGGACCTCTCGGCCGGCGCACAGCAGCTCTCGGCGGGTGCCGGAGCGGCCCACGACGGCGCACAGCAGCTCGCCGCGGGAACGCAGGCGGCAAATGCCGGTGCACAGAAGCTAGCCGCCGGCACCTCCAGCGCAGCCGCGGGATCCGATGCCCTTGCGGCAGGCAGCGGCAGGTTGCTCGGCGGAGTCGAGGAACTGGCGAGCAAGGCCCCCGCCCTGGTCGAAGGCGTGGCGACACTCAAGGACGGCTCGGGACACCTCACCGCCGGCAGCACCAGGCTGGCTGCGGGAACCAGGGCCCTGGCCGATGCGGCACCGCAATTGCGCGGCGGCATCGTGGCGGCACAGGAGGGTTCCGCGGGCGTCGAGGCAGGCGCCAAAGGCCTGGCCGACGGGCTGGACAATGCCGATGCCAAAACGAAGGACTTGACGGCCGGTTCCGGACGTCTTTCCGTCGGCCTGGGTGATCTTGAGGAGTTCGTGAAAGCGAACCCGGCGGTGCCCGCGGGCCTCCTACTTGAAAAGATCAACGCACTGCATTCCGGTTCCCAGGACCTCAACGACGGAATGGAGAAGCTGCAAGCCGGGACCACCAACCTGTCCACCGGGGCAACGAAGCTGGCCGCCGGCAGCGGACAGTTGGCCAAAGGCATGGATTCCCTGAAGCTGGGGACCAAAGACCTAGTTGGTCAAACAGACTCACTGAATGACGGGGCTCAGGCCATCAAGTCCGGGGCCGCCAAGCTCGATGGCGGACTGGGCAAACTCAGCGAGGGGTCCAAGGCACTGGGCGAGGGCATCGGCACGCTGAAGGCCGGAGCCACCGACCTCGATGCCGGTGCCAGGAACCTCAACGCCGGTCTCGGACAGCTCGATGCCGGGTTCAACGACTCCTCCAAGGGCCTTCTGGCCGGACTGGGATCCCTCGGCAACGGGGTCTCCCAACTGGCCGAGGGCACCGATGCCCTGGCCGCCGGCACCACCAAGCTCAGCACCGGGGCCGGCACGCTGGCCAAGGGAACCGCTTCGCTCCAGGACGGAGCGGGCAAGCTCGCCACCGGCGCCGACGCCTTGGCGGTGGGTGGCACCAAGCTGGCGGACGGCACTTCGGCCCTGGAATCCGGGGCCGCCAAGCTCAACTCTGGCGCCCGGGAACTGGCCGCCGGCGGCAAGAAGCTTGTTGCCGGAACCGACAAGCTGGCCGCCGGAACCGGCGAGCTGAAGGCGGGCACCTCCAAGCTGGCAGCCAAGACCCCTGCCCTGGCGCAAGGCGCCGACTCGGCGGCGGCAGGCGCACACAAGCTCGAGGCCGGGGCCGGAAAACTGGCGGCGGGCAACGCCAAGCTCGCCCGCGGTGCAGACGAGCTAGACGCCGGCGCTGCCAAGCTCGCAGGCGGCACCGAGACTCTGGGGCTGGGCCTGGAGGCGTTGCGCAAGGGCACCGGGGACCTCTCAACCGGAGCCACCAAGCTCGACGACGGCGCCAACAGGCTCGCCGAAGGAAACTCGCAGCTGGTCACTGGGCTGTCCACCCTGTCCGAGGGTTCCACCCAGTTGGCCAGCGGCACCTCGCGGCTGGAAGCCAGCACGCGGGCGGTCTCGGCGTCCAAGATCGGCAGCGGCCCCGGCGCGCTGTTGCTCCTGATCCCGGTGGCGCTGTTGTTGATCCCGGCGCTGATCATGATCCGCAACCGCCGGCACCTGCGCGGCTAGACCACGCCCAACATGGCGCTTGGGCCATGAACACGACAGGCGCAGCCGGTGCGGCCCTCCCCCGGGGGGCCGCACCGGTTGCGCCATTGTCGTCTCCTACCGGTTCCGCCACCTGCCTTGCTCCGGCCGGTAGCAAACCGACAGGTCCGGGAATGCCTCGATAGTCCACGGTGCTGTACCAACCATGGACATCAATACCATTCCCATCACAACGATGGATGGACAGACGACTTCCCTGGCGGAACATGCAGGCAATGTCATTTTGGTGGTGAACGTCGCCTCACGCTGCGGCCTCACCCCGCAATACGCGAAGCTCGAAGCATTGCAGCGCACCTACGCGCAGCGCGGCTTCACCGTACTTGGCTTCCCCAGCAACCAGTTCATGCAGGAGCTGGGTAGCAACGAGGCGATCGTGGAATTCTGCTCCAACACCTACGGCGTCACCTTTCCGGTCTTCGACCGCGTTCGGGTCAATGGCAGGAACGCCCACCCGCTCTACACCGAACTGAAGAAGACAAAGGACGCCGCGGGGAAGGCGGGACGCATCACCTGGAACTTCGAGAAGTTCCTCCTGTTGCCTTCCGGCGGGACCATGCGCTTCCGGCCCCAGACCGAGCCCGATGACCCCGAGATCATACGCGAAATCGAAGCCAATCTGCCAGGTTAGACGAAGACCCCGCAGGTGCCCGGCGGCTTCGGCGTCCGTTCCTCCCGCCGCAACCGTCTAGGTGTTCGGGCTCGGGCTCGGCTAGCGTGGAAGTTCTCTTAAAAATGACTTTGAAGTGAGGAAATTCGTGGGAGCAACAATCCGCATTGGCATTGCAGGCTATGGAAACCTGGGGCGCGGGGTGCAGGCAGCCATCGCCAAGAACCCCGATATGCAACTCGTGGGCGTCTACACCCGACGGGACCCGGCGACCTTGGCACTGCCCGGCGGCGCGTCGGCCTTCCACATGGACGAGTTGGCGAAGCACACCGAGGACATCGACGTGCTGATCCTGTGTGGCGGTTCCAAGTCCGACCTGCCCGCGCAGGGTCCGGCATTGGCCGCCCTGTTCAACACAGTGGACAGCTTCGACACCCACGCGAAGATCCCCGAACACTTCGCCGCGGTGGATGCCCCCGCCACCGCGGCGGGCAAGACCGCACTGATCTCGGCCGGCTGGGATCCGGGAATGTTCTCCATCAACCGCGTCTACGGCGAGGCGCTGCTTCCCGACGGAGAAACATACACGTTCTGGGGCCGCGGCCTGAGCCAAGGACATTCCGATGCCATCCGCCGCGTTCCCGGCGTTGCCGCCGGTGTCCAGTACACGATTCCCAGCACCGAGGCCATCGCCAAGGTCCGCGCCGGCGAGCGCCCGGTCCTGGAAACCCGCGATAAGCACGTGCGCGAATGCTTCGTGGTGCTCGAAGACGGTGCCGACTCCGAGGCCGTCCGGACGGCCATCGTGACCATGGAGCACTACTTCGACCAGTACGACACCACGGTGAACTTCATCGATTCCGCCACACTGGCCTCCGAGCACACCTCGATGCCGCACGGCGGATTCGTCTTCCGCAGTGGTAACACCACAGACGAGCATGCCCAGGTCATTGAATACTCGTTGAGCCTGCAGTCGAACCCGGAATTCACTTCCAGCGTGCTGGTGGCCTACGCCCGCGCCGTGCACAGGATGAACCAGGCCGGCCAGACCGGTGCGAAGACCGTGTTCGACGTGGCGCCGGGCCTGCTGTCGCCGAAGTCGCCGGAGCAGTTGCGCGCCGAATTGCTGTAACCGCATATCTCCGAGGCCGGGGCCTGTGGATGCTGTCCCATCCGGTCCGCACCCACGGGCCCCTGGCATTTATATTCGAACTAATGTCGGGGCCTGTCACGGCGAGGCTTCTGCAGCCAGGGCCTCAGCAAGCGGGTGGTCACCGGCAAGAAGATATAGGTCATCAGCGGGGTCAGGATGCAGATGTTCAGCAACACCGCGAACATCAGCGGCCAATCCCGCAACAACGGCATCAGCAGGAAGTTGGACAGCAGGCTCAGCGGGAAAAACGGCAGGAAGATGCTGACCGCCTGCTTCCACCGCGGGGGCACCACTATGTCGGGAATGGTGAGCTTGGTGTCCCCGGGCTGCTCGAACCAGCCCTCGATCCCCGTGCGGTGTTCCACCTTGGTGATTTCCACCAGCTCCGCGGCACTGTCCATCCACCAGCGCCGCTCGGCGGACTCATCCCAGGCTGCCAGCGCCTTGGCGGAGGAGAATCGGTAGAGCACGTGCCATTCGTTGGAGTCTGGCGCGGTGCGAATCCAACCGGACCCGAGGTAGCCATCCCATTCGCGGGCCAGTTCCTGGCCCGCTTGGACCCAGGCGTTGAAGCGTCGGTGGTGTTCTGGCAGTACCGTCCGGGTGATGGAGACGGTGATGGGCGTCGCTTGTGGCATGCCCACAATCTAACGTCCTGCCGCCGTCTACGCCCAACCCACCACCAGCCGCGCCGCCTGGACCGGTATCGTCGGGTCAACGCCGGTGAGTTGGGCAAAGCGCTTCAGCCTGTTCATCAGGGTGTTGCGGTGGCAATACAAGCGGTCTGCAGCCTGCGAGATACTGCCGGTTTCCAGGTAGGCGGCCACCGCCTCTCCCAGTCGGCGGCGTTCGGTGGTCCCGCATTTTTCCAGGGCCCGCTCCACCTCTCCGAGTCCCGGCGCTCCCGCCCTGTCGAGCTCGCGCCTGGCCATGCGCGCCCAGCCCCGCGTCCAGGTCATGGCTCCCTGCTCCGCCGGCTCCAGCAGCTTGGCCAACGATGCGGCGACTGCCGCCGCTTGTGGAACCCGTTCCAGGGTGCAGCCTTCCACGATCAACCCGCAGGTCAGCCGTTCAAGGCTCGCAAACAGCCGCTGGGCCCGCGATCCGGCCCGAAGCCCCAGCGGGAAGAACACCACCAGCGCGTCCGCCCTTGAATAGGTAAACACCTGGTTGCCGGCCCGCGCATCTGCCAGGGCAAGGCGCAGAGCCGGGATGTGGTCCCATGACGCAACCGCCACCACGTATTCCGTCACCAGGTCCTGGCCGAGTTCCTCTGCGATCCGTTCCAGTTCGGCCGGGGTCAGGTTCTTCTCGCTGAACAGCGTCGCGAGGTATCCCTGCCGCACGCTGTCCGCCTCCGCCTGGATCCTCGCGAGCTCTGCGACATAGGCCCGCTGGGTCTCTCCGGCGTAGCCGTCGACCACTTCCCAGACCCGGGTGGTGTGCCCGACTAGCAGCAGGGCGTCCTCCGGCTCGGCAATGCCGGTGATGGCCTCCCAGATCACTGAGAAGTCCAGGCGGATTGCCGTCATCAGCGCCTCGATCGGGACGCCGGCCCGTGCACGGGAGACTCCCACGTCCAGGGCGATGGCATCGCGTTCGCGCAGGTAGTCAGGATGGTCATCCACCGTCTTCATCGCCAGGAGCAGCGCCTCGAAGGAAGCGCTTCCGGTGCGCCTGATTTCACTGACGGGCAGCGGGGAAACGGCATAGCTGGGAACTGCACCGAGGCGTTCAATGAATTCCTCCGTCAGCTCCCCGACGTCCAGCCGCTCCAGCAGCGATGCCCAGCGGAGCGCATCGTCGGATTGGTCGTTTGGCGTGATTCCTGCGAAATCGGGCGTTAACATTCCCCCATATTATGTGCATTTGCACCGTTTGTGGTGTGGAACTCGTTGTGAAACGTGCGCCATGTCACCGCCAATCCTTGGGAAGATAAATGATGTCCCCACCATCCGGATGGCGTGCAGCGACGCATCGGCCCTCCCCTTGAGATTCAGGCAGATAATCCCATGACCCACACTGGAATACTCGAAGCCGGTGCAACACGGCAGATCTCCGACAAGGAGGCCACCAAGGTTGCCATCGGCGCCCTCATTGGCACGGCCATGGAGTGGTACGACTTCTTCCTCTTCAGCGCCGCCGCGGCGCTGGTCTTCAACGTCCAGTTCTTCGCCAGCCAGAACGCCACCGCGGCCGCTATGGCAGCCTTCGCCACCTTCGGCGTCGGGCTCGTGGCACGGCCCATCGGCGGCATGATCTTCGGAGTGATGGGAGACAAGATCGGGCGCCGCAAGACGCTCATGGTCACCATCGTCGGCATCGGCGTGATCACCGGCCTGATCGGCCTGCTGCCGACCTACGCCGCCATCGGCATCGCCGCCCCGGTCCTGCTGGTGCTGCTGCGCATCATGCAGGGCCTGTTCGTCGGCGGCGAGTGGTCCGGCGCCATGACCATCGTTGTGGAAAACGCGCCGCTGCACCGCCGCGCCCGCTACGCCGCATTGCCGCAGATCGGCTCGCCGATCGGCACCATCCTCTCCTCCGGCGGCTTCTTCCTGATGACGGTGTTCTTCTCCCAGGAAAGCTTTGACGCCTGGGGTTGGCGTGTGCCGTTCCTGGCCGCGATCCCGATGCTGTTGGTAGCCCTGTACATCCGCAGCCGCCTCGACGAGTCCCCGGTCTTCAAGGAACTCATGGAAAAGGGCGAAACCGAAAAGGCCCCGATCCGCACCACGCTGAGGGAATCCTGGAAGCAGATCATCATCGGCATGGCCGCCGGCATGCTCGGCATCGGCGGCTTCTACCTGGTCACCGCGTTCGTGGTCTGGTACGGCGTCAATGTCCTGGACTACAAGCCCTCGCTGATGCTGCTCGGAGGCATCATTGCCGCGGTCGTGGAGATCCCGGTGCTGATCATCGGCGGCCGTCTCGGCGAGCGCTTCGGCTCCTCCAAGGTCATCACCTACGGCGGCATCTTCTCCGCCATCATCGCCTGGCCCGCCTTCCTGCTCATCGAATCCGGCCTCGACGTGCTGGTGATTGCCGGCATGACCCTTGCAGTCGCTGCGCTGTCCCTGCCCTACGCCGCCTCCGGCACGGTGCTCACCGGACTTTTCCCGGCCAAGACCCGCTACACCGGCGTGGGCTTCGCGCAGAACACCGCCGGCATGATCTCCGGGTTCATCCCGCTGGCGGCCACCGCCCTGGTCGCCGCGGCGTCAAGCCACTGGTGGCCGGCCGCAGCCATGCTCATCTTCCTCTCCCTGTTCACCGCGGTCGCCGGGGTCATCGCGCCCCGCCTCAGCGTCGACCTGCCCGGCTTCAAGCACTAGCCGCACCCGGCTTGCCGGGGGG
>NZ_JBIXLM010000053.1:0-24014 GCF_045798545.1 Paeniglutamicibacter sp. ORCA_105
CACCTCCAGGATTTGCTTACTGTTCACCCAATCGGCGATGATTGTTATATCGCCGCGGGGTGGAGCAGTTCGGTAGCTCGCCGGGCTCATAACCCGGAGGTCACAGGTTCAAATCCTGTCCCCGCCACGAATGAAGGACCCCGACCAGGGAAACCCGGTCGGGGTCCTTTGCTTTTGCCTGACGGGTGTCGCTGGCGGAAGTTAATTTCATTGAAGTTGTTCCCCAATGCAGAAAAACGTTTCTGCGTCCCTGGCGTGGGTCGAACATGCTGGCTGGAATGCCAACCATCGACGAATCCACGGCCCGATTAGGCGTGACGGGAACGCGCTGGTATCGTTGTATCTACCGACGCGGGGTGGAGCAGTTCGGTAGCTCGCCGGGCTCATAACCCGGAGGTCACAGGTTCAAATCCTGTCCCCGCCACAAAGAAACGATCCGTGGTCCTGATTCAGGACCACGGATCGTTTGGTTTAACAGCAAGTGCCGAAGCGAAGCCCCAACGGACACACTGTCCCGTCCGCCCGAAGCAGGGGTTCTAGCTGAATCACCAAGCATTCAGTTATTCGTCGCTGAGGGTTGAATTTTCCTTGACGTGTTGGCCGGGGTGCGATGCTTCCGGAGTAGCGAATTTGAGTCTAGGGCTCGCACGTTAGGATGGCCCGCCAACAAAGTGAACGCTGGGCAATCGTGCTTTCCGGTTCATTTGCATTACTAGATGGAACACCTAATGGTCGTGACGCTCTCCAAGTGGTCCGACCTGCGCCCCTTGAGCCGGATATGAACGGCGTCTGTGTCCGTTGGTCCGAACTCACGGCTCCTCTCGGGACCCTCCCCAAGGTTCGTTCGTCGTTTCCGGGCCGTGTTCCGGCAATCACATCTTGGGTCTGGTCGACGATTTGTATTTATTGGAAATGCGGTGTGACATGGTGTTTTGCCCTCCCGTCGGTCCGACGCAATAGACTTGGCTGGTAAATGGTCAGCTCGGCTTAAGTCGGGCTTTGTCGAGTCCATCTGAGGTAGGGCCAACATGCCGGAGCAGCCAACGTCGAAAAACGGTGTGCCAGCGAAGAACACCGTCCCAGTTGACGTCACGAGCGATGCGATCGGTGGGACGCCCGGAGCCGCAAAGCAAGCGGTAGCCGCTTCGCCAAGCTCCCTTGCACGTTCTCCCAAGCCCGGACCGCCCAAGAAAAACCAAGTCACGCCCAACAACGTGCAAAAAGTTTCCAAGGGCAAGCCCGGCGGAAACAAGAACTCCAATTCTGCATCAGGAATAAACGGGCCTTCCCCGCGATTTGCGTCTAGCCCGGCCAAGCCCGTCGTCGACTCAAGTAGCAAGACCAAGTCCGCCGGTGCTGTGCCTGCTTCGGGTCCGGCGAAGACGGTGGCTTCGGCTAAGTCCGCCGGTGCTGTGCCTGCTTCGGGTCCGGCGAAGACGGTGGCTTCGGCCAAGTCCGCCGGTGCTGTGCCTGCTCCGGGTCCGGCGAAGACGGTTTCGCCCGCTGCTCGGCAATCCGTTTCATCAACAGACAAAACCCCGAGTTCGTCTTCCGCGAAGCCCGGCGTTCGTCAGGTTCCCGCCAAAGCCGCGGCGGGCGAGAAGCCCTTCGTTGCTGCTGGCCCGGTCAAGAAGACGCCCGTTGGATCTCCGGAGCTTTCCAATCGACCTCACGCTCCGAAAGAAGCAAAGAGGAACGAGGTTGCTGAGCCCCTAAAGCCCGGGACGTCTCCTACCGCGACATCCGGCACTCTCCCGGCTGCCAAGCCCGCACAAGCAGCACAGGACGCTGGAAAAGCCACTGCACGGGATTCCTCGGGGGGCAACCGGCCCGCCGTCTCCCTTGATGGCGCTAAATTGACCAGCGCTCCGCTGAAACCGGTTGCCGCGCCGACGGCCAAGCCTGGGGTTGCGGCCAAGGAAAAGAACACCGAAACAGCAAACGAAGCGTCAATCCAACCAAATTTCGGACCAGCGGCCCGCACGGTCACTAAATCCACAAAACCTGGAAGCGCATCTCCCGCGGAGCCCGAGGCCGGTGGAAGCAACCCGGAATTCTCGGGTGCCAGGCCAGACTCGATCGCACCCGCCGCCCCGGATACCTCGAAAACCGCCAAGACGACAACTGCCGATGAGGCGATTATTGAAGCAGCCGGCGCCGAGGAACCGACGAACCGCGAGCCGGCAGCCGAGCGTGATGAGTCGAATTCGTGGCCCGCCGAGGTCAACGAGAACGCTGGACCAGCCGACTCGCCGAGGCCAGCCGAAGAGTCCATGGTTTCCGATGCGGATGCAGGCCAGGACCGTGCCGGAGCCGCCGGCGGCATCATGATGGCGCTGATGATCGTTTCGTTCATCCTGGAAGTCGCGCTATTGGGCGCACTGGGCATCTGGGCCATGACGATGCTGCCCTTCAGCCCGCTCGTGGCCGTCATCATCGCAGTGCTGCCCGTATTCATTTTCTGGGCACTCTTCATGTCGCCAAAGGCAAACTTGCGATTGCCACAGCCATACCACGCGGTAGTGGCCCACCTGCTCTTTGCCACGGGCGCCGGATTGCTCGCCATTGCCGGTCAGCCGGTGCTGGCCGTGTTCATGGGCGTACTGACGGCAATCAGTCTGGCATTGACGGTCGCTGTCCGGGGCCAGAACGTGGAGAGTCGCAAGAAGGCCACCGGCCGCCGCGCTGCGCGCTAATGTGTGTGGCTCAGACAAGGACCTCCGCGGAGCGTCCCAGTAGGGGGCACGGTGAGAGGCTCAGGGCAGCAACGTCGCCGCGAGTCCTCCGAACACACCCGCTGCAAGCCCGGCACCGAAGGTCAGACCCAGGTAGGTGACGGCCATGACGCGGTTGCCAGAGCGCCACAACGACACCGCGGCCACCATGAAGGTGCTCATGGTGCTCAAACCGCCGCCGATGCCCAGGATCAATGCAATGACCAGTAGGCCCGGTACCCCGGACAGGCTGCCCGCGGCCCAGTCAACCCCGTGGTTGTTCGCCCAGGAAGCCGCGGCGCCCACCAGGAAACATGCTGCGGTGTTCGCGGCCAGGATGCCCAGTGGGAAGATCCCGCCGCCGGACCCGGCCCTGCGATGCTGGGCGCCGGAGACGGCAATGTCCAGTACGTAGCGACCCAGGGCCCCGATGGCGCCGGCCAGCGCAATGACCAGGAATCCGCCCGTGCCCAATGAGCTCATGGTGCACCCCCGCCGTCCGGATCCGCGGCGGGCGGCGATGCCTGGACTGACTGTGCCGACTTTTGCCGGCCAGCCAGGGCGCGCTCGACCCACCACATCGCTGCCCATGCGGCAGCAGCACAGAGTATCAGGGATACGACCAGATCCAGCGCGGCCCGGGCCGGGGTGGAACCCAGCGCAAAAAGGACCAGCGCCGAAAAGGTGGTGAAGGCCCCAAGGAATCCGGTGCCGACCCCCGCGCGCAGCCAACCTGGAGCACGGCGGGTGATCTGCCAGTAACTGGTCAGCGCAGCCAAGGCAGCGGTGCCGGTGACGTTGATCGCCAAGGTAGTGGCCGGGAAGCCCGGGGCATCAGGGAACCAGAGTCCGAGCCCCACACGCAGGGCTGCACCGCAGAAACCGCCCACGGCCACGGCAACCAGGTTTACTCCGTGGGCGCGCGACGTCGACTCGACTGGCCTTGAGGTGCCCACGCCGGTTGGTCCGTTCGGTGCGCCCAAGTCAGGTTCCCGTTCCTCGGCGGCTATGCGGCATGGGGTGCCGGAAGCACCCACAACATGGTCGCGTCGATGTTGCTGAGCTCCGGGTGGGGCAACACGATGGTGCTGCCGGGGGAGATGCCCAGATCGGTGCACCGACGCAGCAGCTCCGGATCTTCGTCGCTGATTCGGCACAGGATCGCCAGGGTCGGTGATCCGTTCGCCTCGAAGCGGTCGAGCCGGATGGCCGGCGGCATCTCCAGGGTGCCGTCGGGGCCGGGGATCGGGTCGCCGTGCGGATCCGCTGCCGGGTGCCCCAGCCGGGCGGCCAGGGCCTCGATAAAGCGGGTGGAAACGGTGTGCTCGAGCAGTTCGGCCTCCTCATGCACCTCGTCCCAGCCGTAGTCGAGCTCATCGAGCAGGAACGTCTCAATCAGGCGGTGCCGGCGCACCACGCTCAACGCAGCCAGGCGGCCCGAATCGGTGAACGTGATGGCCCCGTAGCGCGGGTGGACCATCAGGCCCTTGCCGGCGAGCTTGGACACCATCGCGGTGGCCGAAGCCGGGGCGACTCCGAGCTGTGCGGCAATGGTGCCGGTGGTGACCGGGTCGTCTTCCCACTCGGTCAGCGAGTAGAGCGCCTTGAGGTAGTTTTCCTCGCTGGAGGTCAGGCGTGTCGGGAGCATCAGCGGCCCAGGTTCAGGATTTCCAGTGCGGCATCATGGACCAGGCCGTTGCTGGCCACGGCGTTTCCGCCGTTGCAGCCCTCAACGCCCTCGACGGAGGTGAAGCGGCCGCCGGCCTCGCGGATAATGGGCACCAGTGCGGCCATGTCGTAGAGGTTAAGTTCGGGTTCGCAGGCCAGGTCGACGGCGCCCTCGGCCACCATGCAATAGGACCAGAAATCGCCATAGGCGCGCGTGCGCCACAGGGCGTCGGTGAGGTTGAGCATGTTCTGCAGCTGGTCGCGCTCCTTCCAGCCGGAGAGCGAGGAATACGACAGCGAAGCGTCCTCGAGCTTGGCCACCGAGGAGACCTTCAGCTTGTGGGCGCTGGCCATGGAGCGGCCGGTGTAGGCGCCCATGTCCTTGGCCGCCCACCAGCGCCGGTTCAGCGCCGGTGCGGAGACCAGGCCGACGACGGGCTCACCGTCGTCGATCAGCGCGATCAGCGTGGCCCACACCGGGACACCGCGCACGAAGTTCTTGGTGCCGTCGATGGGGTCGATGACCCAGTGCCGGGTGGATTTGCCGGTGGTGCCGAATTCCTCACCGGTGATGGCGTCGCGCGGCCGGGCACGGGAGATGTGCGACCGGATGGCTTCCTCCGCCGCCTTGTCGGCATCCGAGACCGGGGTCAAATCGGGCTTGGTCTCCACCACCAGGTCCACGGCGTTGAAGCGCGAAAGGGTCAGGGCGTCGACCGAGTCGGCAATGACGTGGGCCAGGCGCAGGTCATCGTTGTAGGTCATGACATCGGTTTTCATACCCTCAAACCTATCCCACGAGGCGGCGGCAGCACTGCAAGATGTCGGTACGGCGGCGTCACGTGATGCCCGGCCGCACCGTGGTGTGGGCTGCGGCACCATCGGGCCCGCGTTGCTAGGCGGTGCCCAGTTCCTTGGCCTCTGCGGTTTCGTCCTGTCCGAGCAACCGGCGGAAGGATTCGAGCCGGGCGATGCCCACCGGACCCGCCTCGCCGGAGGCGACCCACGCATCGAGGGCGCACTGCGGCTCGGCGGCCTTGTGGGTGCAGCCGCGGGCACAGGCGTTGGCGATCGGGACCAGGTCGTCGAAGGCGTTGAGGATGTTCTCCGGGTCCACCAGCGCGAGCCCGAAGGAGCGGATGCCGGGGGTGTCGATGATCCAGCTGCCGGCCGGGGCGTCGTCGATGCGCAGTGCCAGCGCGGAGGAAGAGGTGTGCCGGCCGCGGCCGGTGACGGCATTGACGTTGCCGGTGGCCCGCTGGGCTCCGGTGAGCGCATTGACCAGGGTGGACTTGCCCACACCGGAGTGCCCGATGACGACCGAGACCCTGGAAGCCAGGTGCTCGCGCAACTCCTCCACCGGGGTGCCGGCCAGGCGTGCCGAGAGCCCGTCGGCCGAGCGTGCGTCGATGCCGGTGGCCGATTCGTCGGTGGTGCGCGAGACGACGATGTCGATGTCCAGGTGCCGGTAGTTCTCCAGGAACGGCTCCGGGTCGCGCACATCGGCCTTGGTGATGCACAGCAGCGGGTGGATCCCCGCGTCGAAGGCGGCGACGATGGCCCTGTCGATGAATCCGGTGCGCGGTTCCGGGTTCGCTGCTGCAACCACGATGACCAGCTGGTCCACGTTGGCCACCACGACGCGCTCCACCGGATCGGTGTCGTCCGCGCTGCGGCGCAGCAGCGTGGTGCGGTCCTGGATGCGCACCAGGCGCGCCAGCGTGTCGGGCTCGCCGGAGGTGTCGCCCACCAGGGCCACGAAGTCCCCTGGCACGACGGGGTTGCGGCGCAGCTCGCGGGCGCGGGCGGCGATCACTATGCGCTCGTCCGCGGTGTCCTCGTCGAGGATGGCCCGGTAGCGGCCGCGGTCCACCGTGATGATCCGGCCGATGAGCGCATCCTCGTAGGCGGGGCGGTCCTTGGTGCGGGGGCGTGATCCCTTTTTGTTGGGGCGGATGCGGACATCCGATTCATCCCATTCCCGTGCGTTGCGTGTCATGTGCTTAGCGTGAGGCCTTCCCGCTGGCGGCCAGCGTGGTCCAAAGTGTGGGGAAATCGGGCATGGTCTTGGCGGTGGTCGCGATGTCCACGACCTTCACCCCTGGCACCGCCAGGCCGATGATGGCACCTGCGGTGGCCATGCGGTGGTCGGCATAGGTGGCGAAGCTGCCGCCATGCAAGGGGGCGGGTTCGATGAGTAATCCGTCCTCGAGCTCGGTGACCTTGCCGCCGAGGTTGTTGATCTCGGTGGCAAGCGCGGCGAGCCTGTCGGTCTCGTGCCCGCGCAGGTGCGCGATGCCGGTCAGCCGTGAAACGCCCGAGGCCAGCGCGCAGATCGCCGCGAGCGTCGGGGCGAGTTCGGAGGAGTCGGCGTAGTCGATGCCGGAGATCTCCTCGGGGCCCGTGAGCTGGAGCGTGCCGTCCTGGTGGTGGGTGATTCGCGCGCCCATGCGGGTGAGGATGGTGCGCCACTGGTCCCCGACCTGGGTGGTGGTGCTTGGCCAGTGCGGGATGCGCACGGTGCCGCCGGTGACCATGGCCGCTGCCAGGAACGGCCCGGCGTTGGACAGGTCCGGCTCCATGGTGCGTTCGAAGGCGCTGATCCTGCCGGGTTCGATCTTCCAGCTGCGTTCGGTGGGGCGGGTGATGACAACGCCGAGCTCGCGCAGGGTCTGCACCGTCATCTCGATGTGGTCGGGGCTGGCGATGCGTCCCTCGGCGGCGACGATCTCCACCCCGTGCGTGGTGCGTGCCGCCACCAGCATCAAGGCGCTGATGAACTGCGAGGAACCGGAGGCGTCGATTTCGATGCGCCCGCCTGCCAGGGACCCGGTGCCGTTGACCGTTGCTGGAAGCAGCCCGGGTTCCCCGTGCCCGGTGACCTGGACCCCGAGGTCGGACAGCGCGGTGAGCACCGGGGCCATCGGGCGCAGGCGCGCGTGCGGGTCCCCGTCGAAGGTGAAGGAGCCGCGGGCCAGCGCCGCCAGCGGCGGGACGAAGCGCATGACGGTCCCGGCCAGGCCGCAGTCGATGTCGACCTGGCCCATCTGCGCGTCCAGGTCCATCGGGGTGACACGCAGCTGGACGGTACCGTCGGGGGAGTCGACGCTTTCGATGCCGGTGCCCAGGGCGCGCAGGGCTGCGATCATCAGGTCCGAGTCGCGGGAGGCCAGCGCGTTGGAAATGCGCGAGGGCCCGTCGGCCAGGGCGGCGAGCAGCAAGTACCTGTTGGTCAACGACTTGGACGCCGGGACGATGACGGTGCCGTCAACGGGTTGTGCGGGGTGCGGGGCGTCCCACGTGGTGTCCAGGGTGTCTTGGTTGCTCAACGGCTGCCTCCGGGTCTCAAGGGTGGGGGGGTGTGCCGCGGGACGCGCGGCGGTGATCGGGGGAGTGGGAATGGGGGGGGTCTCGTGGTCGGTGGCGGCGCCGTTGCCGCCGATCGTTGTTTGACGGCCGTGTGCCGCCAAACTCTTGCTCATCGGGTGCAGGCATTCGGTGCGGAGCGCGGCACCGGGGCCGTGCGCCGGGAAAATGCTTCCCCCCGTGGCCCCAATTCTAGCCGCAGGAGGGTACCGCCGGTGGAATAGAGTCGCGCCCTTGCGTGTTACCTCCTATGTGGCACGTTTGCTGCGTTGCGGAACGCGGCGGGCGGTGCCATGGGCAAGTGAACCAACCATGGCGACAGGCGGAGGACTTATGGGAGTACTGCTGGCGGAATCCCCGGCCCCGAGCGAACCGCGGCTGCGCGTAGACTTGGCCGTGATGACCGAGAATATACAGGGCACCGACACTGTACCGGTAGCCAATGAGACCGAAGCACAACGGCGCGAGCGCTTCGAACGCGACGCGCTGCAATATGTCGACCAGCTCTACTCCGCGGCGATGCGCATGGCGCGCAACCCCACGGACGCCGAGGACCTGGTCCAGGAGGCCTACACCAAGGCGTATTCGGCCTTCCACCAGTACAAGCCCGGGACGAACCTGAAAGCCTGGCTGTACCGGATCCTGACCAACACGTACATCAACCTCTACCGCAAGCGCCAACGCGAGCCATTGCGCACCGGGACCGACACCGTCGAGGACTGGCAAATGGCCAAGGCCGCAGAGCACACGCCCGCCGGGCTGCGTTCGGCCGAGGTGGAGGCCCTTGACCACCTGCCGGACTCGGACGTGAAGAACGCGTTGCAGTCGATTGCCGAGGAGTTCCGGTTGGCGGTGTACTTCGTGGACGTCGAAGGTTTCCCCTACAAGGATGCCGCCGAGATCCTCGGTGTACCGATCGGCACGGTGATGTCGCGGCTACACAGGGGACGAAAACAATTGCGAGAATTGCTCGCCGACTACGCGCACGAGCGCGGCATCGGTGCAGCACCAAAGACCCAAGGGGCACCCACGCCCGGAGCGGAGAAGAAATAATGGGTGACTGCCATTCGCTGGGCGACTGCGACGACAATCGCATCGTCCGCCTCTACGAGTACCTTGACGGTGCGCTGTCGCTGAAGGATCTCAACGAGGTCAAGGCACACCTGGAGCATTGTGAGGAATGCGCCGAGGAGTACGACCTGGAGTGCATCATCCGCTCCGTCGTGCGCCGCAGCTGCCAGGAAATCGCGCCCGACACGCTGAAGTCGAAGATCATCACGCGGATTTCCGAGATCCGCGTCGAATCCGGTCACGCCTAGGCACGGCCGACACACGTCAAAAGGGCCGGACCCCGGTTCACCATCTTTCGATGGTTCCGGGGTCCGGCCCTTTTTCAGTCAACCCTTGCCTGCCCGGTTTTCACCGGGCCGGAGGCAGTTGTTTAGGTGTTGGGGCGCTTGCCGTGGTTGGCTCCGCCGCGCTTGCGATCCTTACGCTTACGTGAACGCTTGCTCATGTGAGGACTCCTTTGCAATCTTGGTCCCAAGTTGGACTTCGTCCAGTCTGCCACACCCGCGAAGCCGGACCCAATAACCGGTGTCTGTGCCGCCGGAAATATATCAGCTGGCGCCGGGCTCCGGCAGGCCCAGCCAGGTGTACCAACCGCGGTGCAGCACCAGCCAGGCCATCAGCCCGTAGCCGGCCTGCCCCGGCAATCCGCCGTTGACCGACAGGTCGTTGCGCCACTGTGCGTGGTTCTGCAGCGGTGTGAAGGTGTCGACGTAATGGTGCTTGCGGCGCGTTGCCACGTCCGCATACACGTGGGAAAGCTCGGCGAGGCGGGCGTTGCGCTCGGGATCCAGTCCCGGGGCCGGGCCCACGACCAGGGCCTTGATGCTCATTTGCGAAGCGGAATCCAGGATATTGGCCAGGTTCAGCCGGCTGCGCGCGGTGGAAAGGCCCAGGTCCAGGTCCCGGTCCGAAAGCGCGATGATCAGGCGGTTGTCGACGTTGTCGCCGAAACGGCGTGACGCCTCGTCGAACCAGCGGGTGCTCAGGGCCTCGGAACCCTCTCCGGGGGCCGCGAGCGTGTAGCTCTCGATGCGGACGTCGGTGTTCGAGGTGCGTGCCAGCACCCGGCCGTACCAGCCCAGGGCCCGCGGGTCCCCGTGTCCGGCCAGGAGCTCGTCGCCGATGGCGGTAAGTCGAATAGTGCGGTAATCCACGAATGACCTTTCTCAGGGCGCGTACCAAACAACACTAGCAGTCGGTTAAGCGACCTCGGGGCGGGACACCGTCAGTGTCCCGCCCCGAGGGGGGTGTTCACGCGCGGAGCCCAGCGAAGTGGACTCCGCGCGTGTCGTGCTGCCTTAGCGCGTGAACGCCGCCGTGAGCAGGCGGGCCTGCTCGACCTCGTGGCGCTTGTGCGTGCCGGTCGAGGTCGCGGCGGAGGCCTTGCGGGCCACCAGGCGAACGGGCTTGCCCAGCTCGGCGGGCAGGTTCAGCCCGACGAACGGCCACGGGCCCTGGTTGGCCGGCTCGTCCTGCGCCCAGACGACCTCGGCGTTCGGGTACTTGGCCAGTTCCGCGGCGATTTCCTCGGCGGGCAGCGGGTAGAGCTGCTCGACGCGGATGATCGCGGTTTTGGTGTCGTTCGCCTTGGTGCGGGCGGCTGCCAGGTCGTAGTACAGACGGCCGGAAACCAGCAGCACGCGATCAACGTCTGCGGGGTTCAGGTTCGCGGTGTCGGGGATGACTTCCTGGAAGGTGCCGGTGGTGAAGTCCTCGACTGCGGATGCGGCGGCCTTCAGGCGCAACAGCTGCTTCGGGGTGAAGATCACCAACGGCTTGCGCGGACGGGCGTAGGCCTGGCGGCGCAACAGGTGGAAGTGGTTGGCGCCGGTGGAAGGCTGGGCCACGACCATGTTGTTTTCCGCGCACATCTGCAGGAAGCGTTCGATGCGGGCCGAAGAGTGGTCAGGGCCCTGTCCCTCGTAGCCGTGCGGAAGCATCATGACCAGCGAGGAGCGCTGGCCCCACTTCTGCTCGGCGGAGGAAATGAACTCGTCGATCACGGTCTGGGCGCCGTTGACGAAGTCGCCGAACTGCGCCTCCCAGAGCACCAGGGCGTCCGGGCGTTCCACCGAATAACCGTATTCGAAGCCCAGTGCCGCGTATTCGCTCAGCAGTGAGTCGTAGATCCACAGCTTGGCCTGGTCCTCGGAGAGGTTCAGCAGCGGGTACCAGGTGGCGCCGTTGAGGCGGTCATGGAAGACCGCGTGGCGCTGCACGAAGGTGCCGCGACGCGAGTCCTGGCCCGCCAGGCGGACCGGCACGCCTTCCATGGACAGGGTGCCGAAGGCGGCGATTTCCGCCATGCCCCAGTCGATCCCGCCCTCGCGGCTCATCTTTTCGCGGCGCTCCAGGAGCACCTTGAGCTTCGGGTGGACGGTGAAGTCCTCCGGGATGGCCAGGTGGGCGGCGCCGATGTGCGCCAGGGTCTCGGCGCTGATGGCCGTGTCCCGCGGTGCGGCGACGGAGGCGTCGTCCGCGCGCTGGGCGGCCGGCAGCTCCAGGTCGTTGATCGCCGACATGCCCGGGGTGATGACGGGGATCGGGCTGGTCTGCGCGGCGTGGGTCTCGGCGAAGACACGTTCCAGGCGTTCCTGGTAGTCGCGCAACGCCTGGTCGGCCTCGTCCTGCGTGATGTCGCCGCGGCCGACGAGGGCCTCGGTGTACAGCTTGCGGGTCGAGCGCTTGGCCTCGATGAGGTTGTACATCATCGGCTGGGTCATCGACGGGTCGTCGCCCTCGTTGTGCCCACGGCGGCGGTAGCACACCATGTCGATGACGACGTCCTTGTTGAAGCGCTGGCGGTAGGCGAAGGCCAGCTGGGCCACGTGGACCACTGACTCCGGCTCGTCGCCGTTGACGTGGAACACCGGTGCCTGGACCTGCTTGGCGACGTCGGTGGCGTACACCGAGGAGCGCGAGTCGGTCGGGGCGGTGGTGAAGCCGACCTGGTTGTTCACGATCACGTGGATCGTGCCGCCGGTCTTGTAGCCCTCGAGCTGGGAGAGCGTGAGGGTCTCGCCGACCACGCCCTGTCCGGCGAAGGCGGCGTCGCCGTGCACCAGGATCGGCAGGACGTTGAAGTCCTTGGATCCCTCGCGGTCCTGTTTGGCACGCACGATGCCCTCGAGGACCGGGTTCACGGCCTCCAGGTGCGAGGGGTTGGCCGCCAGGTAGACCTTGGTCTGGTTCCCGGCATCGGAGGTGTAGGAGCCCTCGGTGCCCAGGTGGTACTTCACGTCGCCCGAACCCTGGACCGAACCCGGGGTCGCGGTGCCCTCGAATTCGCGGAAGACCTGGGAGTAGGTCTTGCCGGCGATGTTGGTGAGCACGTTGAGGCGGCCGCGGTGGGCCATGCCGATGGCGACCTCTTCCATGCCGGCGTCTGCGGCATCGGAGATGATCCCGTCAAGCAGCGGAATCAGGGATTCGCCGCCCTCCAGCGAGAAGCGCTTCTGGCCCACGAACTTGGTCTGCAGGAAGGTCTCGAAGGCCTCTGCGGAGTTCAGCTTGGACAGGATGCGCAGCTGCTCTTCGCGGGTCGGCTTGGTGTACGGGTGCTCCAGCTCGTCCTGGAACCACTTGCGTTCCACCGGATCCTGGATGTGCATGTACTCGATGCCGATGGTGCGGCAGTAGGCATCGCGCAGAACGCCGAGGATGTCGCGCAGCAACAGGCGGTCCTTGCCGCCGAATCCACCGGTGACCCATTCGCGGTCCAGGTCCCACAGCGTCAGGCCGTAGGTCTGGATGTCGAGGTCCGGGTGGCGGCGCTGCACGTATTCCAGCGGGTTGGTGTCTGCCATCAAGTGGCCGCGCACGCGGTACGAGTGGATCAGCTGCTGGATGCGCGCGATCTTGTTGATCTGCAGGTCGATGTCGACCTGGTTGTCGACTGCCCAGCGGACAGGCTCATAGGGGATGCGCAGTGCTTCGAAGATCTCGTCGTAGAAGCCCTGTTCGCCCAGCAGCAGGGATTCGACCAGCTTCAGGAATTCGCCCGAGCCGGCGCCCTGGATGACGCGGTGGTCGTAGGTGGAGGTCAGGGTGATGACCTTGCCGACGCCCTGCAGTGCAACGGTCACGTCCGCGGCGCCGCGGAAAGCTGCCGGGTACTCGAGGGCGCCAACGCCGACGATGGTGGCCTGTCCCTTGGAAAGGCGCGGCACCGAGTGCACGGTGCCGATGCCGCCGGGGTTGGTCAGCGAGACGGTGGTGCCGGCGTAGTCATCCGCGGTGAGCTTGTTGGCCCGTGCGCGCTTGATCAGGTCCTCGTAGGTGTCCCAGAACTCGTTGAAGCTCATGTTCTCGGCGGCCTTGATGTTCGGCACTGCCAGCATGCGCGAGCCATCGGGCTTGGGCATGTCGATGGCGATGCCGAAGTTCACGTGGGCCGGCGTGATGGCCATCGGCTTGCCGTCGACCTCGGCGTAGGTGACGTTCTGCGAGGGGAAGAGCTTCAGGGCGCGGATCACGGCGAAGCCGATGATGTGCGTGAAGGAGATCTTGCCGCCGCGGGCGCGCTTGAGGTGGTTGTTGATGACCACGCGGTTGTCGATCAGGGCCTTGGCCGGGACGGCGCGCACCGTGGTGGCGGTCGGGACGGTCAGGGACTGCTCCATGTTGGTGGCAATGGCCTTGGCCGGGCCACGCAACGGGGTGCGCTTTTCCTCGCCCATGGCACCGGGAGCGGTGGCCTTGGGGACCTGTGCGGGGATCGGCTGCGACTTGGTGGCCGGGGCCGGGTCAGCCGGGACGCGCGGGGCGGCGGCTGCGGTCTTGCCCGCGGCGGAGGATTCAGCGGAGGAGCTGGGCGTGCTACTGGACACGTCAACGACGCGGGCCTGGGTCGCGGCGCGCGGTGCGCCGGCCGGGGTGGCAGCAGCGGCCGGGGCCGGCGCAGGAGTCGCCGCAACCGGTGCCTCTGCGGCCGGGGGTGCGGCGGCCTGTTCCGAATTGAGGGACGCGAAGATGTCCCACCATTTCTTGTCTACCGAGTTCTTGTCCTTGAGGAACTGTTGGTACAGCTCATCGACTAGCCATTCGTTCCCGCCGAACTCTTCGGTGAGTCGGTGGTGCGATTGATCTGGCACGGTATTACGCCTCTTCTCCCTGTATTTCCGTTTGTCCAAGCGCCGCCGAGGGGGATGACCACCAAGGGGCATAGTTCTAGACCTGCTTAGTAGTCTAGTGACAATTGGACCCCGGATGGGAACCAATGAGCCGGGTATCACATGCGCGTCGCCTTGAAGGGCCGGGTGAGGTGTCCCGATGGCGCCGAGCGCCCTTTTCATCCGGCGACAAGCCCCGGGCGCGGCGGCGGGACCTCGCGTGCGGGCGCGCGCGAGGCCGAACGCCTGTGCGCAAGTCGTAGTTCAGATACACTGAATTTGTTATGGACAGCCACTCTCTGTGCCGGCCAGTCGTGAAATCACGCGGTGCCGGCCACACATGTCATTGCCCGCCTAATTCCGCTTCGCTATCGGAGCCTTCCAGTTGCGGTCACACAGACCTTAGACTTCGGGGCCCCGGCGCTGCCGCCCCCCGAGGCACAACCGCCCACGGGGCGGTGAAACACTAGATGGAATGGTTGCTGCTGGCCCTGGGCCTGCTGCTGATCCTGGGCACCGGTTTCTTCGTCGCCGTCGAGTTTTCCCTCGTCGCACTGGACCAGGCCAACGTCCAGGAAGCCGTCGACAAGGGCGACACCAAGGCCGTGGCCCTGCTGCAGTGCCTCAAGTCCCTGTCCACCCAACTTTCCTCCTGCCAATTGGGCATCACGCTGACGACGCTGCTGACCGGCTACGTCATCGAGCCTTCGGTGGGAAAGCTTCTCCAGGAACCGCTGCTGGCGCTGGGACTCGGCGACTCCGCCGTGCCGGTCAGCCTGGTGGTGGCCATGTTGCTGGCCACGCTGCTCTCGATGGTCATCGGCGAGCTGGTCCCCAAGAACCTGGCCATCGCCAAGGCCTTCGACATCGGGCGCGCCGTCGCCCGCCCGCAGCTGATCTTCACCGCCATCTTCAAGCCGGCCATCGTCGTACTCAACGGCTTCTCCAACAAGGTCCTGCATCTCTTCGGCCTCGAGGTCAAGGAAGAGATTTCCGGGGCCCGTTCCCCGGCCGAGTTGGTCTCCCTGGTGCGCCGCAGTGCGGAAATGGGCACGCTGGACAAGGACGCGGCGCTGTTCCTGGACCGCACCGTGCGTTTTTCCGAACGCTCGGCGGCCGATGTCATGACACCCCGCATCCAGATGCAGACCATCGAGCACACCGCGCACGTCCACGAGGTCATCGAGCTGGCCAAGGAGACCGGGTACTCCCGGTTTCCCGTCACCGACGGCTCCTCCGACGAGATCAAGGGCGTGTGCCACGTCAAGACCATCATCGCCATTCCGCGTGACAAGCGGAACGGCAAGGAGGTCGGCGAAAACAAGACCCCGGTGATCTTTGTCCCCGAAACCGTGCACCTGGACACGCTGCTGGTGCAGCTGCGCAGTGCCAACCTGCAAATGGCCATCGTGCTTGACGAATATGGCGGAACCGCCGGAATGGTCACCTTGGAAGACCTGATTGAGGAAATCGTCGGCGAGGTCGCCGACGAACACGACTCGGCCCCGCCCGAGGTCCGGCAGCTGCCCGACGGCTCCTGGATGATCCCGGGCATGTACCGCCCGGACCAGCTCAACGAGCTCATCGGCGAGGTGGAGATCCCCGACGACGCGGCCTACGAGACCCTGGGCGGGTTCGTGATGGCCGAGCTCGGCCGGATCCCGTTCCTGGGGGACGTGGTCGACACCGAGGGCGGCGTATTCACCGTCACCGCGCTGGACAAGCGTCGCGTCGCAGAGCTGCATTTCGTGCCGCGGACCGTGAGCGCCTCCAGTGCATCTAGCGCCTCCAGTGCATCTAGCGCATCGAGCGCATCGAGCGCCTCGAGCGCTGCCTCGGCGTCCAGCCCGGATGAAGCCAAGGGGCGTCGGGCATGAACGACTTTGCCGGCCTTTTCTGGCTGATCATCCTGTTGCTGGGCAACGCGTTCTTCGTGGCGGCGGAATTCGCCGTCATGTCGGCGCGCCGCTCGCAGATCGAACCGCTGGCCGACGCCGGGAACAAACGCGCGATCCTCGCGCTGAAGGCCATGGAATCGGTGTCCATCATGCTGGCGGTGTGCCAATTGGGCATCACCGTGTGTTCGCTGCTGATCCTGAACGTCGCCGAACCTGCCATCCACCACCTACTGGTGGTGCCGCTGGAATTCGTGGGAGTGTCCGAGGCCCTGGCCGGGACCATCGCCTTCCTTCTGGCGCTGCTCTTCGTCACCTTCCTGCACGTGACCTTCGGCGAGATGGTGCCCAAGAACATCTCGGTGTCGATGGCCGACAAGGCGGTGCTGCTGCTGGCCGGGCCGCTGCTGGTGCTTTCCGTGATCGTGCACCCGGTCGTGGTCTCGCTGAACTGGATCGCCAACCAGTTCCTGCACCTGATGAAGGTCGAGCCCAAGAACGAGGTGAACTCCGCGTTCACCGCGGCCGAGGTGCAGTCGATCATCGCCAGCTCGGCGCTCTACGGCACGCTGGAGGCCGACGACGCGCTGCGGCTGCGCAAGGCGCTGGAGTTCTCCGACCTCACGGCCGCCGGGACCATGGTCGCGCGCGATCGGGTCGTGGCCCTGCAGCGCGGCACCACGGTGCAGGAGTTCGAGCGCACCGTGGGCAGGACCGGCTTCTCCCGCATTGTCATCTCCGAGGCCGGTGAATTCGTCGGATATTGGCACATGAAGGACGTCATGGCGCTGCCCGACAGCCAGTACCGCCAGCCGGTCTCCGGCATCGAGCTGCGGCCCATGGGCGTGGTGGCCCCGGACACCGAGATCGAGGACGCGCTGGAGCAGATGCGGGCCGACGGCAAGCACCTGGCCCGGGTGGTCGACGCATCCGGTGCGACCCTGGGAATCCTGTTCCTGGAGGACGTGCTGGAGCAGCTGGTCGGGGAGATCGACGACCAGAACCAGAAGCGGGGCATCCGCCGGGAGAACCGCAGCGCCCAATAATGCGAATGGATCGCAATTGAGATAGTCTGGTGTCCTGCAATTCCCCGAAAGGCCCCGCAACCACCGCATGAACAAGCCACTTCGCGCCCCCACGGTCGCCGCCGCGATCCTGTTGCCTTCGGCCTGTGCCAACGGGGTGCCGGCGCGGTTTGCGGGTCGGCGGTTGGCGTGGGCGCCATGGGGGAGCAGACCTCGCAGGATCAGTATTCCCACGGGGCCACGGCCCGGGACCACGGGGTCCCGGTGCCGCAGCTGACCCAAACCCTGCCCGACGGGCGGGACCACATCTCCTGGATGGAATCCAACGTGCAACAACTCGAGGTGGCCCTTGGCCGCTAACCCCAGCACCGGGGCGACGACGCCCGAACCCGTGGTCAGCATGCGCAACGCCTCGCTGCGCTTCGGCGACCGCCTGCTTTGGGACGGACTGGACCTGGACATCGCCCCGGGGGAGTTCCTTGCCGTGCTCGGGCCCAACGGCTCGGGCAAGACCACCATGCTGCGCACCCTGATGGGGCTCCAGGAGCTCTCCGGGGGGACCGTCAGGATCGCCGGCAAGCCGGCAACCCGCGGCTCGCGCCAGGTGGGCACCATCCCGCAGCAGCGTTCCTTCGACGACAACACCCCGCTGCGGGCCCGCGACCTGGTGGCCCTGGGTATCGACGGGCACAAGTGGGGCATCCGGCTGGGCCGCAAGTCCATGCGCAAGCGCGTGGACAAGCTGCTGGAACTGGTCGGCGCCACCTCCTACGCCGAGCGTCCCGTCGGGGTGCTTTCGGGCGGGGAACAGCAGCGCTTGCGTGCCGCGCAGGCGCTGGCAGATAACCCGCGCCTGCTCTTGTGCGACGAGCCGCTCCTCTCCCTCGACCTGCACCACCAGCAGGCCATCTCCGGCCTGATCCACCGGCAGGCCTGCGACCACGGCGCCGCGGTGGTCTTCGTGACCCACGAGATCAACCCGATCCTGCAATACGTGGACCGCGTGCTCTATCTGGCCGGCGGACGCTTCCACATCGGCACCCCCCAGGAGGTCATGCGCTCCGAGGTCCTCTCCGAGCTCTACGGATCGCCCATCGAGGTCTTCGAATCCAACGGGCGCATCGTGGTGGTGGGCATGCCCGAGACGGTCACCCACGCCAATCCGCAGCAACGCACGCACCCGCTTCAAGGAGCCTAGGAACCATGGACCTATCCGAGATCTGGAGCACCGTCTTCAGCTTCGAAGACTACGCCGAGATCCTGCCGCTGGTCTCCAACTCGCTGATCGCCGGTGCCCTGCTTGGCCTGGTCGGCGGGATGATCGGCATCTTCGTGATGCTGCGCGACATGGCCTTCGCGGTGCACGGCATCGCCGAGCTCTCCTTCGCCGGCGCCGCCTTCGCCCTGCTGATCGGCACCAACGTCGTCGTCGGCTCGCTGGTCGGATCCGTCCTGGCCTCGCTGCTGCTGGGGATCATGGGTGCCGCGGCCAAGGACCGCAACTCGATCATCGGCGTGTTGATGCCCTTCGGGCTGGGCCTGGGGATCCTCTTCCTGGCCCTCTACCAGGGCCGCAGCGCGAACAAGTTCGGGCTGCTCACCGGACAGATCGTTGCCGTCGACACGGTGCAGCTGGGCGTGCTGGCCGTCTGCTCGGTGATCGTCATGGTGGCGCTGGTGGCCATGTGGCGCCCGCTGACGTTCATTTCCGTGGACCCCGCGGTGGCGGCGGCGCGCGGCATTCCCGCCGCCCGGCTCTCCGTCGCCTTCATGGTGGTCCTGGGCCTGGCGGTGGCCTTGTCGATCCAGGTGGTCGGCGCGCTGCTGGTGCTCGCACTGCTGATCACCCCGGCGGCGGCCGCCATCCGGGTGACCTCCAACCCGGTGCTGACGGTGAGCCTCTCGGTGGCCTTCGCGATGACCTCGGTGGTGGGCGGCATCCTGCTGGCCCTGGCCGGGTCGCTGCCGATCAGCCCCTACGTCACCACGATTTCCTTCCTCATCTACCTGGTGTGCCGGCTCATTGCCTGGCGCCGGCACCGGGTGCGGCATTCCGAGAAGATGGCAGCCGTCGCCGCCTAGGGCCGCCGACCGAGTCGCGACAAACACCGAAGGCGTGTGCCCGGCCCCCCTGGAGGGAGCGGGGCACACGCCTTCGTCTTGTCCGCCGGTTGCCCGGAGGATGGCTGTTGATGCTCTCCTATTGCTGCTGGCGCATGCGAAGCTCGTTGCTCAGGCCTTGGCGTCGGCGGCCTTCGCCGCGGAGCAGGCGGGGCAGAGCCCGTAGATCTCCACGGTGTGCGTGGGTTCGGTGAAGCCGTTCTCCTGGGCCACCCGGGCCGCCCACTTCTCCACCGCCGGAGCCTCGACCTCGACGGCCTTGCCGCACTTGCTGCACACCAGGTGGTGGTGGTGGTGCTCGATGACGCACTGGCGGTACATCGCCTCGCCCTCGTTGTTGCGCAGCACGTCGACCAGGCCGTCCTCGGCCATCGACAGCAGCAGGCGGTACACCGTGGCCAGGGAGACCTTGTCGCCCTCGTCGACGAGCCACCGGTGGAGTTCCTGCGCCGTCACAAAGTCATCGACCTGTTCCAGCGCGGCGTTGACCGCCAGGCGCTGCTTGGTCACCCGCTGTTCGGAGCTGCGCCGTTCGGTCGCAGGATTCGTCATTTGTTGGAGCACTCCTTGTAGATCGGCACATTGCCACCGGGCACGTTCCGCGGACACCGATTCCGGCACCTCGCCGGGACGCACCCCCGGTTGACACCTCGAGTTTACCAGCGGGTGCGCCGCAGTGGGCCGCGGGCGGGGCCGGGAGCCGGTGCCCGGCCCACTGGTGCCCCGGGTGCCGGCATGCATAGGCTGGGGCCATGGAGATCACCAAGTTCAACCACGCCTGCATCAAGGTGGCGTCATCCAACCGGGCCCTGCTCATCGATCCGGGCAACCACTCGCCGCTGGATGCGGCGCTTGCGGGTGTCGAGGCCATCCTGGTCACCCACCAGCATGCCGACCACCTCGTCCTCGAGCCGGTGCTGCGCGCGCTGGCTGCCAACCCGAGCCTCACCGTCCATGCCCCTGTTGCGCTGGCTTCCACGGTGCTGGCCGCTGCCCATGCGGCGGGCGTCCAGGATGCGGAAGCACGCATCCACGGGGTCGGGCCGGGTGCCTCCTTCGAGGCCGCGGGGATGGAGATCTCCACCCACGGCGGCATGCACGCGGTCATCCACCACTCCCTGCCGGGCGTATCGAACATCGGGTACTTCATCGACCGCAGGCTCTTCCACCCCGGCGACAGCTACCAGGTGCCCGAGGGGATCTCAGTGCACACGTTGCTGGTCCCCGCGCACGCGCCCTGGGCCAAGATCGGGGAGACCATCGAATTCCTGTCCATCGTCGGGGCGGCACAAAACTTCCCCATCCACGACGGGCTGCTCAACGAGCGCGGCCTGGCGCTGGTGGACGGGCACCTGGGGCGCGTGGCAGCCGAGCGCGGTCTGGACTACCGCCGGATACCCAATGGCGAGGCAGTGTCCCTGGACTCCTGAAGCCGTGGCCGGTGCCGCGGATCCCGGGGGCCGCTAGTCCCAGCTGCCGGTGGCCAGCAGGCGCTCGATCCGCCCGGCATAGGGAGCCGGATCCAGTCCGGCGGTCTGGAGCCATGCGGCGTCGTAGTAGGACGTGGCGTAGCGTTCCCCGTTGTCACAAAGGAGCGTGACCACCGAGCCCTGCTGACCGGCGGCGAGCATGTTCGCCACGACCTGCCAGGCCAGCCAGAGGTTGGTGCCCGTCGAGGGCCCGGCGCACAGGTGCGCGAATTCCTGCAGGTGGCGCATCGCCGCAACCGAGGCGGCGTCGGGCACCGTGGCCAGGAAATCGATGATGCCCGGCACGAAGCTGGGTTCCGGACGGGCCCGGCCGATGCCCTCGATCCGGCTGGCGCGCCCGCTGGCGGCCAGCGGATCCCCGCCCGCGTTGGCGGCCTGCCAGGCCGGCAGGAACGCCGAGCCCTCGGGGTCCGCGACGGCCAGACGGGTGTGGTGGCGGTGGTAGCGGGCGTAGCGCCCGATGGTGGCCGAGGTCCCGCCGGTGCCGGCGCCCACCACGATCCAGGCCGGCACGGGGTGTTCCTCCATGGCCAGCTGGCCGAAGATCGACTCGGCGATGTTGTTGTTCCCGCGCCAGTCCGTCGCCCGCTCGGCGTAGGTGAACTGGTCCATGTAGTGGCCTCCGGTGGCCGCGGCCAGCCGTTCGGATTCCGCGTACACGCTCGAGGGGTCATCGACCAGGTGGCACCTGCCACCGGTGGCCTCGATCAGCGCGATCTTCTCCGGGGAGGTGCTTGCAGCCATGACCGCGATGAAGGGCAGGCCCAAGAGCTTCGCGTAGTAGGCCTCGGAGACCGCGGTGGACCCGGAGGAGGCCTCCACGATCGTGGTGCCCTCGGTGATCCACCCGTTGACCAGTCCGTACAGGAACAGGGAGCGGGCCAGCCGGTGCTTGAGGCTGCCGGTGCGGTGCGTCGACTCGTCCTTCAGGTACAGGTCGATGCCCCACTGACGGGGCAGGTCCAGCCGGTGCAGGTGGGTGTCGGCCGAGCGCATCGACTCGGCCTCGATGGTGCGTACCGCCGCATCCACCCAATCGCGGGTCGCGGAGGGCCGGGGGAGCGAAATCAAAGACGTTGTATCCACCCGAGCAAGCCTACCCAACCCACCGCTGCGGCGCGTCCGGCGGCGTGTCCGGATGTCCTCCGAGCCGCGCGGACCGGTGCGGGGCAGGGCCCGGGGAACTAGGCTGGGATCCACGGGGCCGGCGCGGCCCGGCGACACGGACAAGTTCACTGACAGGGACCAAGGAGCACTGACGCATGGGTGGGGAACGCCGGACATTGATCACCGCAGGGGAGCTGGCCAAGTTCCTGGAGGCCGGCGGGGACACGGTGCTGCTCGATGTGCGCTGGGCGCTGGGCGATGCCCGCGGCAGGGAGCACTACGAGGCCGGGCACATCCCCGGCGCCGTCTTCGTCGACCTGGAGACCGAGCTCTCCGCGGCACCCAGCCCGGAGGCCGGGCGCCACCCGCTGCCCGATGCGCGCAACTTCGCGGCATCCGCGCGCAGCTGGGGCATCAACACCGGCTCCGCCGTGGTGCTGTACGACGCCACCGGCGCCCTGGCCGCCGCCCGCGGCTGGTGGCTGCTGCGCCACGCCGGCATCGGCAACGTCCGGGTGCTCGACGGGGGACTGGATGCCTGGGTCGCCGCGGGGCGCGCGCTGGAAACCGGCAACACCACCGCTGTCCCGGGCAACGTGCGGCCGGGCTGGGGGCAGATGCCGGTCATCGACATCGAGCAGGCAGCGGCGTTCCCCGGCCACGGGATCCTGCTGGACTCCCGGGCCCCCGAGCGCTACCGCGGCGAGGCCGAACCCATCGACCCCCGGGCCGGGCACATCCCCGGGGCGCTGAACCGACCCACCACCGGGAACCTCGATGCGGGCAAGCGCCTGCTGGAACCGGCGGAGCTGGCCCGCGCGTTTGGGCAACTGGGCGTGCAGCCCGGCGCCGGGGCAGCCGACGTGGCGGCGTATTGCGGCTCGGGGGTCACCGCCGCCCACCAGGTCCTCGCGCTGGAAACCATCGGGGTCGGTGCGGCGCTGTTCCCCGGCTCCTGGTCCCAGTGGAGCGCGGACCCCGCGCGCCCCGCGGCCACCGGACCGACGCCGTGATCTGCCGGGAAGCCGCGGCCCGCCGGGGTGCCGGCCCCGACGCCCCGGTGAGCGCTGGGTTTGGGACATGATCGGTCGCCCGAAGCCCCCTCCGCTGGATGCCGCCGCGAAGATCCGGGCACGTGTCCGCAGCCGTCAGGGACCGGCGGCCATGATGCCGGATGCCGTGTCCGCGCTGGGAATTGCGGTGGCCGGGGGACCGCTGGTGCCCCTGGAGATCCGCCGCCGCGAGCCGGGGCCACGCGACGTGGTCATCGATATCCTCTTCTGCGGCCTGTGCGACTGCGACGTGCGGGAAGGCCGCGGGGAATGGCCGGCCGCGCGGCTGCCCCTGGTCCCGGGACACCAGATCGCCGGCGTCGTGGCCCGGACCGGTGCCGGGGCCGCGGACCTGGAACCCGGTGCCCGGGTCGGCGTGGGCGCGCTGGTCGATTCGTGCAGGCAGTGCGCGCAATGCCGTGCAGGACGCGAACAGCTCTGCGCCGGGTCGGTGGCGACCTATGGCGCGCTCGATCCGCGCACCGGCGAGTACACCCACGGCGGGTACTCCAAGCGCATCGTCGTTGACAGGGACTTCGTCCTGCGGATCCCGGCCGCGCTGGAGCTGGCCGTCGCCGCCTCGCTGCCCTGCGCCGGGATCAGGGCGTACTCGACGCTGCTGCATCACCGGGTGGGACCCGGCAGCACGGTGGGCGTCCCGGGCACCGGCGGAGGCGGCGCCCTGGCCGTCAAACTGGCGGCGGCCATGGAGGCGGCGGTGAACGTGCCGGCCACTGCGGATCCACTTCAGGTGGTCATCGACACCGGGCCGAGGTCCCCATCGTTGGTAGGCTCGGTGGCAGAAACCCGCCAGTTGCTCGAATTCTGCGCGAAACACCAAGTGGCACCCGGCTTCGAGCTGGTTGGTGCGCAGGGGCTCAACGAGGCATGGGAGCGGATCCTTGCCGCGGACGTGCAACACGGGTTTGTCCTGGACCTCGCCACATTGGGCGGGAACGACTAAGGAGGGTGCATGAGCACGCTGTTCACCAAGATCATCAACGGCGAGATCCCCGGCCGCTTCGTCTGGAAGGACGAGCAAGCCGTGGCGTTCCTGACCATCGGGCCGATCACGCACGGGCACACCCTGGTGGTGCCGCGTGAGGAAGTCGACCACTGGGTCGACGCACCGGCCGAGCTGATGAACCACCTCATCGCGGTGGCCGGGCACATCGGCCGTGCCCAGGTCCGCGCGTTCGGGTCCGAGCGTGCCGGCTTGATGGTCGCCGGGTTCGAGGTCCCGCACCTGCACGTGCACGTCTGGCCCACCAACTCGCTGGCCGACTTCGACCTGGCGCGGGCTGAGAGCAACCCGGACCCGGCCACGATGGATGCAAACGCGCAGAAGCTGCGCGAGGCGCTGCGGGCCGACGGCCACGGGGACCTGGTCCCCG
>NZ_JBIXLM010000054.1:0-23985 GCF_045798545.1 Paeniglutamicibacter sp. ORCA_105
GGGGGGGCCCGCCCCGCACCAAACCGCCCCGGGCCTGGCCACGTCCTTGAGGTGCCAGGCGGCACCCCAGAAAAATTGGTGCGGGCTACTTCTTCAGGTGGTCAACCAGCTTCGAGGCGATGCCGTTGTAGCTGCCCGGGGTCAAGGCCAGCAGGCGTGCCTCGGCCTCGGTGGACAGGCCCAGCGAGGAGACGAACTCCTGCATGCGGGCCGCGTCGACGCGCTGGCCGCGGGTCAGGTCCTTGAGGCGCTCGTACGGGTTTTCCATGCCCTCGACCCCGGCGATGGCCTCGGCGCGCATGACCATCTGGATGGCCTCGCCGAGCACCTCCCAGTTGTGCTCCAGGTCGTTGGCCAGCACGGCCTCGGCAACGTCCAGGCGGTCAAGGCCCTTGGCGACGTTGGAGATCGCCAGCAGCGAGTGGCCGAAGGCGGTGCCGATGTTGCGCTGCGAGGAGGAGTCGGTGAGGTCGCGCTGCCAGCGGCTGGTCACCAGGGTGGATCCCAGGGTGTCGAGCAGGCCGTTGGAGATCTCCAGGTTCGCCTCGGCGTTTTCGAAGCGGATCGGGTTGACCTTGTGCGGCATGGTCGAGGAGCCGGTGGCGCCTGCAACGGGAATCTGCGCGAAGTAGCCGATGGAGATGTAGCTCCACACGTCGGTGCACAGGTTGTGCAGGATCCGGTTGAAGCGTGCCATGTCGGCGTACAGCTCCGCCTGCCAGTCGTGGGACTCGATCTGGGTGGTCAGCGGGTTCCAGGTCAGGCCCAGGCCCTCGACGAAGGAGCGCGAGACTTCCTGCCAGTCGGCGGAGGGGACCGAGGCGTAGTGGGCGGCGTAGGTGCCGGTGGCGCCGTTGATCTTGCCCAGGAACTCGGTCTTCTCGATGCGGTCCAGCTGGCGGGTCAGGCGCCAGGCCAGCACGGCCAGTTCCTTGCCCAGGGTGGTCGGGGTGGCCGGCTGTCCGTGGGTGCGCGAGAGCATCGGTACGTCGCGGGATTCTTCTGCCATGTCGGTGATCTGTGCGACCAACGTGCGGGCCGCGGGCAGCCAGACGTTCAGGACGGCGTCCTTGACGCCAAGGGCGTAGGAGAGGTTGTTGATGTCCTCGGAGGTGCAGCCGAAGTGGACCAGTGCGGTGAGGTCCTCGATCCCGATGTTCCCCAGGCGGCGGCCGATGTAGTACTCCACTGCCTTCACGTCGTGCACCGTGACGGCTTCGATCTCGGCAAGCTCGGCCACGGAGGCGGCGTTGAAGTCGGTGACGATCTTGCGAAGTGAGGTGCGCTGGGCCTCGGTGAGCGGGGAGGTGCCCGGCAGCACGGAGTTGTCGGTCAAGTGGATCAGCCACTCGACTTCCACGTGGACGCGGTCGCGGTTCAGCGCCGCTTCGGAGAGGTGGTCGACCAGTGGGGCCACGGCGGCACGGTAACGACCGTCCAGGGCACCTAGGGCGAGGGGTTCGGATGCAAGTGAAATGCGCGCGGAATCAGCCATGATGCCCATTCTTTCACGATTCAACCCTGTGAAGCCCAGCGCGTGACGCCGCCCACTTCACGGTTATCCACACGCCGTCGCCTCCAGCGCACCGCCGGGGCCAGCTGCAGTCACTGTTGGGTCCAGGACAACGACACCGGGAAACCGGTCCGGACATGGAAAGGATGCGGTGAAAAGACCATGTTGGAGGCCATTGCCGACGAAATGCTCATGCGGGTGGTGGCCGCCCAGGCCGCTGTGTACCGGGCCCGCGAACAACTTGAACAGGTGCAGGCTTTGCAATGGGAATCCCCGGCCGGAAGGGCGTTCCGTGACCGGGCTGCGGAACTAGCCGGCAATGTCGCGGACCTGGACACCAGGTTGGAAGCGGCCCGCGGGGAGATCTGGGCCGCTCGCGCCGACTTGGCCGAGCTCGAGTCGACCATCCTGGCCACCATGGGAACTTTGGGGCCCATCCTCACTCCCGGTGCCGTGCCGCGCGGGTTGTTCAGTGGGTTGTAAGGCGCGAAAGGGGAGCAAGACGGACATGGGATACGAAGTGCACGGGGGACTGGGCTCCATCCGGTTTTCCATCACCGAAATGGAACGAACCACCTCGATGCTCACGGGCGCCGGTGCGGACCTGTTGGAAGCGACATCTTTCTTGGCCAGATCCCCGCAGATCCCGGCAACCATGCTGGCGCTGGGTACGGTGTTGCTGCGTGCGCGCGTTCTTGGTGCCGTGGCGGCCGTGGCCGAGGCTGCCGGGTCATGCACGGCACGAGCCGCGGAGACGGGAGTGCTGGCGTTGAAGGTCTCTACGGCGCGCATCACCTACGATCAGGCCGAATCCGCGGTGCAACGCAAAGTGAACGAAGCGCGCGGGAGCCAGTTGCCGCTGACCGTCATGTGGGACCTGGCCAGCAACAACGGCCGGCCGCGCATGCAAACAACAGAGGACATCATCAACCAGCTGCCGAACGCCCCCGGCCTGCCCTTTGGGTTTCTGCGAGACACCGAGCACGGTGGCCTGTTTGATTCCTCAGTGACCGACCGACTCTACCCGCAACTCACCGACTTCCTGCGCGACCAGAACCTCGTGCACCTGGGGCCGATCGAGGTGGTCGGACATGGCCCGGAGCAGGTTGTGGAATTCGACGGGAGCATCGAATCCCTGGTGGACTTGCAGAAGGTGGCAGAACGCGAACCGCCGGGCAGCCTTCTCATTACCCAGGTCGAAGCCCCTGAAGGCATTGTCTACGTGTTGACGATTCCCGGGACCCAATCCGATCCGCCCATGGACCGCCAAGGAAACGTCCGCCGGGTCGAGGGCGCGGAGCCCGGACAGGAGCCGGGAAACCCCTGGGACGGGGTTGGCATCATCGAGGGCATGGGCAATGATTCGAAGAATCTTGTCCCCGCCGTTGAGGACGCCTTGAGACAGTCCGGAGCACGCAACGGGGACCGCGTGGTGGTGACCGGATATAGCCAAGGAGGGATCCACGCCGTCAACATCGTGAATGACGAACATCTCGGAAAGCTCTTTGACTTCCAGCATCTTTCAACGTTCGGCGCCCCGACGGGGCGGACCCCGGTTCCGAGTGACACCCATGCCCTGCATCTGGAAGACAAATACGACCTGGTTCCCGGTACCGACGGGACCACGAACCCTGATGAGCGCAACCGCCTGACGGTTGTCTTCGACGGTCCTGACCGGGCAAGGAACCTGGGAAACGACGGATTCGGCGAGGCCCACAAGCTGGAGAACTACGACTCGCATGCCAAGGAGCTGCGTGGTGCCACGGATCCCGGAGTCGTTGAATCACTTGGACTGCTGGGTGCCCTTTTTGGCCGGTCCAGGCAGGGAAAGGTCCGATCGTACCAATTGGCCCGCCAACCCAAACCCAGGATAAAGGTGCCAGCGAAGGACGGGAAGCACGGGCGTCTGAACAGGATTGCTCCGTCGCGCTAGAGCGCGAACCGCTCGCCGGGTCTGGCTTCCCGAGGGAACGCTAGCGTTTGGCCGGAGCGATCCAACCCATCACGGCGGAGATGATGGAAACAATCAGGGCGCCGATGATGGCGTCCCAGAAGAACTGGTCGACGTGCAGCCCAAAGGGCAGGTATTGAGTCAACCACGAGGTCAGCATCAGCATGCCAGCGTTGATGACCAAGGTGAAGAGGCCCAGGGTCAAGCAGGTGATGGGCAACGACAACAAACTCACGATGGGCCGGACCACCGCATTGACCAGCCCGAAGACCAGGCCCACCACCAGATAGGCCAAGACCAGGCCAACGGTTTCGTCCGAGGACGGTGCAGCAGTGACAGTGATGCCAGGCAGGACCCACGCGGCGGCAGCAAGGGCCAGCGCGTTGATCACCACCCGGAGGATGAACGCAATCATGGACCCATACTGGCATACCTTTATGCGTTCCGGCCGCGTGGGCCAGCCGTTTCCCGGAGAGAGAAAGCCAATGCAACACATGGGGTACGCCGCGAAGGCAAGGGCTAAGCTTTGGGTCATGACCACCGAAAACCCAGCGCCTCGCGACCCGGTCCAGCCCCGCACCGTCATCGGCCGGATGCCGAAGTATGTTGCGGGCAAGCCGCCTCGCGAAATACCTGGCCTGAACGCCTACAAGCTTTCTTCGAATGAAACCCCCCTGCCGCCGATCCCGGAGGTCATGGAAGCGATTCGCGCCCAGCTCGACATCAACCGCTACCCGGATCCAATGTCGACGAAGCTTCGCACCGCACTGGCCGCGTTCCTTTCGGTCCCTGTCGATGACATCGTCACCGGTGCCGGTTCGCTCGGTGCGCTGACCCAAATCCTGGCCACCTTTGCCGGTCAGGACGACGACGGTGTCCAGGACGAAGTGATCTTTGCCTGGCGATCCTTCGAGGCCTACCCGATCGTGGTCGAAACCGCAGGGGCGCTGCCCGTGCAGATTCCCCTTCTGGCCGATGGACGCCACGACCTGGACGCCATGGCGGCGGCGGTCAACGAACGCACTTCGGTGATCCTGCTGTGCACTCCGAACAATCCCACCGGTCCGGCGCTGTTGCGAGACGAGGTCGAGGCCTTTATCGCCAAGGTTCCCTCCAACGTGCTGATCGTCATTGACGAGGCCTACCAGGAATTCGTGCGGGACACGCAGGCCGTGAACGGGATCGACACCTACCGCAGCCACCCGAACGTGATGGTGCTTCGGACCTTCTCCAAGGCGCACGGGCTGGCAAACCTCCGCGTTGGGTACTCGGTCTCACACCCGGAGGTTACCCAACACATTCGAGTCGCCGCGACGATGTTCGCCGTCTCGTCCGTGGCCGAGGATGCTGCCGTGGCCTCCCTGGCCCACTACGACAAGGTTGTGGAAAGGGTACAAAGGATCGTTGACGAACGTACCCGCGTGGTTGCCGGTCTCGAGGAACTCGGATGGAATATTCCGGCCGCCGAGGGCAACTTCGTGTGGTTGCCGCTGGGTGCCAATACCGCCGAATTCGTTGAGCTGGCTTCGGAGCAAGCACTGGCCGTGCGTGGGTTCGCCGGCGAAGGCGTGAGGGTGAGCATTGGCGAGGAAGAGGCCAACACCCGCTTCCTCGAGCTTTGTCGGAACTATCCAAAAGGCTCGACGCTTTCCTAGGGGCGGGTAAGTCGTGATTTGCGGCGTTTCACCGCTAGGCTAGAACAGACAAAACCGCTATATGCCCCATGCGGAATCTATTCCGCGCGGGGCATATTTCATGTACGTAAGGACGCCCTCGGTATGACCAACACCGTGCACGAGCCCTCGGAGCAGGCGCTGATCCAGCTACTTACCCCTGAAGGGGAACGTCGCTCGCACGCCGAGTACGACAGCTACATCCAGGACGTCGACGCGGAAATGTTGCGAGGGTTCTTCCGCGACATGGCGCTCACGCGCCGCTTTGACCAGGAAGCCACCGCGCTGCAGCGCCAAGGCCAGTTGGCCCTGTGGGTTCCGCTGCGAGGCCAGGAAGCGGCGCAGATCGGTTCGGGTCGGGCCACCCGGCCCAACGACTACATCTTCCCGACCTACCGCGAACACGGCGTGGCACTTACCCGCAACGTCGATTTCCCCCAGATGCTGCGGATCTTCCGCGGCATCTCCAATGGCGGGTGGGACCCACGGGAAAACAACTTCCACATGTACACCATGGTGCTCGCGGCCCAGATGCCGCACGCCACCGGGTACGCCATGGGCGTGCAGCGCGACCAGGCCGGCTGGGACGCCGAACGCCTTGAAAAAGACGGTACCGCCGTGGTCGCCTACTTCGGGGACGGGTCCTCCACCGAGGGCGAGGTCCACGAATCCATGGTCTTTGCTGCCAGCTTCAACTCCCCGGTGGTCTTCTTCTGCCAGAACAACCAGTGGGCCATCTCGGTTCCGTTCCACGTGCAGTCCAAGGTGCCCCTGGCCGAGCGTGCCGCCGGCTACGGTTTCCCCGGGATCCGCGTCGACGGCAACGACGTGCTCGCGGTATTGGCTGTGACCCGTTGGGCCCTGGAACGAGCCCGCCGCGGCGAGGGACCGGTCTTGATCGAGGCAGTCACCTACCGCATGAGCGCACACACCACGGCCGATGATCCGACCAAGTACAGGATGAGTGCCGACGAGGAAGCCTGGGTCGCACGCGACCCGCTGCTGCGCCTGGAAAAGCACCTGAGGGACAACGACCTGGCCGACGAGGTGTTCTTCAAGCAGGTCGCCGTTGACGGAGACGAGATGGCGACCCGGGTCCGCGAGGAAGCCATGGCGTTCCCCGATCCGTCACTCGCCCAGTCCTTCGCAAATGTCTACGCCGAGGCGCACCCGCTGATCCAGGAAGAGCTCAAGTGGCACCTGGAATACGAGGCCGGATTCGCCGACACCACCGAGGAAGGGGCCACCCGATGAGCACCACTACGATGACCCTGGCCAAGGCCATCACCGCCGGACTAGACGCGGTCCTGGCCAATGATCCCAAGTCCCTGCTCATCGGCGAGGACATCGGGCGCCTGGGCGGGGTCTACCGCGTCACCGACGGGCTGATCGACACCTACGGACCGGACCGCGTGATCGACTCGCCGCTGGGCGAGGCCGGAATCGTGGGCACCAGCATCGGCATGGCCATCCGCGGCTACTCGCCGATCGCCGAGATCCAGTTCGACGGCTTCGTCTTCCCTGCCTTCAACCAGATCACCACCCAGCTGGCCAAGATGCGCGCCCGCTCCGAGGGCCGCTTCGGTGCCCCGGTGGTCATCCGCATTCCCTACGGCGGCGGCATCGGCTCCATCGAGCACCACTCCGAATCCCCGGAGGCACTTTTCGCGCACACCGCGGGCCTGCGCATCATGGCCCCGTCCAATGCGCACGACGCCTATTGGATGATCCAGCAGGCTGCAGCCTGCCAAGACCCGGTGATCTTCTTCGAACCCAAGCGCCGCTACTGGCTCAAGGGCGAGGTCGACACGTCCAACCCGGCTGCCGACGCCTTCAAGGCCCAGGTCATCCGCCCCGGCGAGGACGCCACCATCGTCACCTACGGCCCGCTGGTGCCCGTCGCCCTGGCGGCGGCCGAGGCGGCGCGCGAGGACGGGCGCAGCGTGGAGGTCATCGACCTGCGCTCGGTCTCCCCGATCGACTTCGACACCATCACCGAATCCGTGGAAAAGACCGGCCGGCTCATCGTGACCCACGAGGCCCCGACCTTTGGCGGCATCGGCGGGGAAATCGCTGCCCGCGTGGGGGAGCGCGCCTTCCTCTCGCTGGAGGCCCCGGTCATCCGCGTGGGCGGATTCCACATGCCCTACCCGGTGGCCAAGGTCGAGGAACAATACCTGCCCGACATCGACAAGGTCCTCGAAGCACTCGATCGGTCCTTCGCCTACTAAATGAGTGGTGCGCACGAGCGCCACCGCACCGCTGCAGCATTGTTTCTTAAAGGAGTCAGACGATGAGCACCTTCAACCTTCCCGATGTCGGCGAAGGCCTCACCGAGGCCGAAATCGTCGGTTGGAAAGTCAAGCCCGGGGACACCGTGGTGGTCAACCAGGTCTTCGTGGAAATCGAGACAGCCAAGTCCCTGGTCGAGCTGCCCAGCCCCTACGCCGGAGTGGTCAAGGAACTCCACGCGGCCGAAGGCGAGACCCTGGCCGTAGGTGCCCCGCTCTTTTCCGTGGACGAGGCCGGATCCCAGCCCGCCCCGCTGGCCAACGTGCCTGACGTGGCCGACATTGCCGAGGCCGACACCCCGGTCGCCAGCGAAGAACCCGGCCCGCTGGTCGGTTCGGGCCCCAAGGCCGATGCCGTCAAGCGCCGTGCCCGCACCAGCCGCCCGGGAACGAACAAGCCCGCCAAGGGCACAGGTGCCCAGGGAGCCGCCCCGGTGATCCCGGCGGCGCTTGCCGACACGATTTCCCGCCGCGCCGCCGAAATCGGCCAGGCTTCCACCCGACTGACCGCGGCAGCCAAGCCCGCCGTGGCAGCATTCGTCGACCGTGTCCTGGCCAAGCCGCCGGTGCGCAAGGTCGCCAAGGAACTCGGCGTGGACCTGACCGAGGTCACCGGCACCGGCGGCCGGGGCGAAATCACCCGCGATGACGTGCTCTCCTACAAGGCCCAGCGCGAGGCCGAACGCGACGCCGCACCGATGTTCTGGTCGGCCAAGGGCCAGGAAGAGGACGGACGCCTCATCCGAACCCCGGTGCGCGGCATCCGCAAGGCCACCGCCAAGGCCATGGTCGAATCGGCCTTCACCGCCCCCCACGTGTCGATCTTCGTGGACGTGGATGCCTCGCGCACCATGGAATACGTGGCCCGGCTGAAGAAGAGCCGCGACTTCGAGGGCATCAAGGTCTCCCCGCTGCTGGTGCTGGCCAAAGCCGTCATCTGGGCTGCCGCACGCAACCCCTCCGTCAACGCCTCCTGGGTCGAGACCGAGAACGGGGCGGAGATCCAGGTCAAGCACTTCATGAACCTGGGCATCGCCGCGGCCACCCCGCGCGGCCTGCTGGTCCCCAACATCAAGGAAGCGCAGGATCTCTCCATGCGCGAACTGGCGATTGCGCTCAACGACCTGGCTGCTACCGCCCGGGCCGGCAAGACGTCCCCTGCGGACATGACCGGCGGCACGCTGACGGTGACCAACATCGGCGTGCTGGGAATCGACACCGGCACCCCGATCATCAACCCCGGTGAAGTCGCAATCCTCGCCTTTGGCACCATTCGGCAGAAGCCGTGGGTTGTCGACGGCCAGGTAGTCCCGCGTTGGATCACCACCCTGGGCGGCTCCTTCGACCACCGCGTGGTTGACGGGGACCTGTCGGCGCGCTTCATGGCCGACGTGGCTGCCATCATGCAGGAGCCCGCGCTGCTGCTGGACTGATCGTTATCCTTTCGTGACGCCCTGGGGGGAAACCGGGCGGGACGGGGCGGACATAAGAGTGGTACTGGCACCTTCCGGCAAAGTGCCGGAGCCAGAACCCAAGGAGCACACCGTGAGGAACGCACCGAAACCCTCCACCCTGACCGCCGGCCCACCTGCCCACCCGGCGGTCCGCCGCCGGCGCCTCCTGCTGGCCGCCGGCGCAGTGGCCTCCGCCCTGCTGATCGGCGGCCCGGGCATGGCCCCCGCGTTCACCGCGCCCGGCGTGGCCTCGGCCCACCCGGCCGTTGCCCCCGAGACGCCGGCACCCATCGACACGTCGGATTGGCAGACCTTCGACAAATACGGGATCGCCTTCGACTACCCGGCCGACTGGGAAATACTGCCCTACACCTGCGACGGTTGCGAGGTCGATGATCCGCCGCTGCCGGAGAGCGAGTACACGCCGTGGAACATCGTTGATGGGAACGGGGTGCTGGTGGCCCACGTCTTCCCGAATTTCGTGGGCGACACCGACGGCGACACCGGTTTGTATGTCCGCACCGACCTGGACACCGCCGCGGTGGAAGGGATCGGCTACGAGCCGACCAGCCTGGTCTTCGAGCATGTGAAAATCGATTATTCGCAAGCGTCCGTGACGGGAGCCGAGCGGAAGGCGCAGCAGGCAAAACTGATGATCTCCTCGGACGAGAGGCTGGCAACGCGTGACCAATACCCCTTCATGCCCGTCTTCCACTCGCGGGCCGAGGCAGCGACCTGGATTCAAACCACGCCGGAGTTCATGGAAGCTGGCGGCATGGACAAGGACCACCTCACGTTGGGCAATGCCAGGCAGTTCATGGACAGTGAGGGCTACCGGACGATGAAGCAGGTCATGCTTTCGGTCCGCGCGAGCTCCTTCTGAATCGTGTCCCCCTCTGGCTTCCCGTCCGGGATCGTTGGGATTACGGGCGGGAGGCCCCTCTTGTGTCCCTCCTCCACCACCGTGTGGTCGAGGAGGGACTTATCGACGCGGTTCGCTGCCGATGTCGCCTCGATTATGCAGGATCCCGCACTGCTGATTAACTGACATGCGTGTTGGTACTTCCGGGAAAAGTGGCCGGGTGCCGGTGCAACGCGCAGTGCGCGCATAGCACCGGGCATTTCCGGCCTTTGCAAGCGCGTATCGGATGGGGCACAGTGGGGAAGGTATCGATGTCCGATTTGGCACTCGCGCCCAGGAGACAACCGATGAGTAAGTGCGCCGACGCCACCGTATCCGGCAAGCCGAAGGCAATGACCCGGGCCCTGTGCATCGCCTCGCTGCTCGGGCTTTTCCTCCTGTCGGGATGCGCGGACCCCGGACAATGGGCTCCGAACGACTCCAGCACCGTTGATTCGACCCCCTTCGGCCCGCCACAGGAACCGTCCGATCGGCCCATGACCGTGGAGGAGGGAAGTGCGATGGCAACTCCCTCACCGAAGCCCGCCGAAGAGGTCGACACCACGGGCTGGAAGACGTTCGCCACCCAGGGGCTGAGCTTTCGATACCCTCCCGACTGGAACATCGAGGAGGACGACTGCAGCAACTGCAACGCCACGGCCAAGCCCCTGGCGGACCCGTTCACCAAATGGGACATCGAGAATTCCGACGGCAACGAGATCGCCGAATTCCGTGCGGACTCGTCCACGGACACCGACGGGGACATGAGCACCTACAAGCGCACCGTGCTGGAGTCCACGCCCGTGAGGGCGGACTTCCTGGCCCCCGCCGAGGTGGTGTTCGAACACTTCGTCTTGGACACCCCGGGCAAGGAACAGGAGCAGAAGGTGTTGTTGATGCTCAACGACGCGGCTGCCACCAAGTCGCGGGACAAGAAGCCCGCGCTGAGCTTCTTCCGGCCGAAGAAGGACTTCGGGGCCCAGATGACAAGCTCCGACGACTTGGCCGAGGAACTGGGGTTCCATGACGACCACGTGAGCCTCGCGGATGCCAAGAAGATCATGCAGAGCCGGGATTACCGGCTGCTGCGCGCAGTAATGCTCAGCATGCGCGTTCAGAAGTAGCATGGACACAAAAGCAATCAACGAGCCGATGCGGAAGAACCGAGTGAATCACGAGCTGTACGTCAAGATCTGTGGACTTCGCACACCCGCCACCGTCTCGGCGGCGGTGGCCGCCGGCGCCAACGCCGTGGGGTTTGTTTTTGCCCCCGGAAGTCCGCGAACCATCGAGCCGGACCTCGTGCGGGCCCTCATCGCGCAGGTACCCGAACATGTGGAAACCGTCGGGGTCTTCCGCAACCAGCCCATGGTGGAAGTCATTGATATCGCCAGGCAGGCAGGCGTGGGCACCGTGCAATTGCACGGCGACGAATCCTACGAGGACGTCGAAGAGCTGCACGCCCAGGGTTTTGCAACGCTGCGGGCATTCTCCATCGAGGGCTATCGTGCACTCGACGACGCGGAACGAAGCCGCTGGGAAACCGGGCGGATCCTGTTGGACGCAGTCGAACCGGGAGCCGGCGTCACCTTTGACGCCACCGAACTCGTTGCGGCACCGCCTGCCGGGACCTGGATCCTTGCCGGGGGGCTGAACCCGGGGAATGTCGCGCACCTGGTGGGCACGCTGCGCCCGGCAGGCGTGGATGTTTCTTCCGGGGTGGAGTCCAGCCGCGGCACCAAGGATGTAGCCCTGATCGAAGCATTCATCGCGGCGGCCCGGTCCTCCTGCGCAACGAGCCCCTAGGCACCGCAATGGCGGCACGTTTCGTGTCCCTGATCTCACCCCTGCGGAGGCCAGGAGTCCCACTGATACTTATTGCATCTGAATCATGCGCATACATGTATTTCCCATAAGTAATCTTTGCGTCCTAATCTGGCAGTGGTGCACATCTGTGCCCCATGACCGGAGGTGGACGACGTGGAAGTACGTCAGATGCGGTACTTCATTGCGGTGGCCGAGGAAAAACACTTCGGCCGTGCGGCCCAGCGCCTGCACATGGCCCAGCCTCCGCTGTCCCAACAGATCAAGTCGCTCGAGGAGCAGCTGGGCACCCAGCTGTTGGTGCGGACCACCCGCAAGGTCGACCTCACCGCGGCCGGCGAATTGCTCCTTGCCCGGGCCCGATTGGTACTGGCCGAGATCGAGAACCTGGAGCAAGACGTCAGACTTGTGGGCCAGGGCGCCAGCGGCGTGCTGCGGGTCGGGGTTTCTGGCACCGCGACCTACCGCCTGATGCCCATGATCGTGCAGGCCGCCCGTGTCCACATGCCGGGGCTGCGCCTGAACGTACAGGGGGAGATGCTCACCCCCGAAATGGAAATCGCGCTGGAAGAGCAGCGCGTGGACGTCGCCGTACTACGCCCGCCGATCCGTTCGAATCAATTGAGCCTGAAGTTCCTGGAGAAGGATGAGCTGGTTGTGGCCCTGCCCGAGGACCACGAGCTGGCCTCGCGCGGCTTGCTTGACCTCTCGGACCTGGCCGATGAACCCTTTATTGCCTACCCGCTGAGTTCCGCAGTGAACACCATCTCCATCGAGGCCTGCCGCCAGGCGGGCTTCAGCCCCCAAATTGTCCAGGAGACCCAGGAAACCTCGACCCTGCTGTCATTCGTCGCGGCCGGGATGGGCGTCGCCCTGGTCCCCACCGCCCGGCGCATGTTCGCGTTGCAGGGCATTGTCTTCCGCCAGCTGCGCAATGCGCCGGCGGTCGATCTTGCCGTTGCCTGGAAGACCGACAACGAAACTGCCCTGCTGAAAAAGTTCTTGGACCTCTTTGAGGCTCCAGCCCCCACGGAAGGAAACCCGGCGTGAAGATCCTACGCATCGAAGCAATCCCTTATTCGATCCCTTATACGCACCCGCTCAAGTTTGCCAGCGGGCAGGTCACCGATGCCGAGCACGTGCTGGTGCGCATCCACTCGGATGACGGACTGGTGGGGGAGGCCGATGCTCCGCCGCGGCCCTACACCTATGGCGAGACCCAGGAATCGATCATCACGATCATCGACAACGTCTTCGCACCGCAGTTGATCGGGCTGGATCCCTTCGACCGCGGCAAGGTGCACGAGGTGATGGCCCGGACCATCCACAACCAGGTCGCCAAGGGTGCCATCGACATCGCCCTGTGGGACCTGTTGGGCAACGCCTTGGGAACCCCGGTGCACAAGCTGCTGGGCGGATACTCCGACTCGATGCGCGTTTCGCACATGCTCGGCTTCCGCCCGGCGCAGGAACTGCTCGACGAGGCGCTGCGCTTCGGCGAGGAGTACGGCATCACCACCTTCAAGCTGAAGGTCGGGCGCCGCCCGCTGGCCCTGGACATCGAGGCCTGCCACGTGTTGCGCGCCGGACTCGGCGAGGACGTGGAGCTCTACCTGGATGCCAACCGCGGCTGGACCGCAAACGAGGCCATGGAAGTCCTGCGCCGCACCGAGGGCCTGGGCCTGACGGCGCTGGAAGAGCCCTGTGACGCGAAGGAAGCCATGAGCCGCCGCCGGCTCGTGGAAAAGTCCCCGATCCCCATTGTGGGCGACGAGTCGGTGCCGACGGCAGGCGACGTATCCCGCGAACTGCTCTCCGGTGGCTCGAACGCGATTTGCATCAAGACCGCCCGCAGCGGGTTCACCGAGGCCACCGAGATCCTGGGCCTGTGCACCGGGCTCGGCGTCGATGTCACCATGGGCAACCAGATCGACACCCAGATCGGATCGTTGGCCACCGTGACCTTCGGTGCCGCCCATGAGGCGAGCAACCGCCGCGCCGGTGAGCTGTCCAACTTCCTGGACATGGCCGATGACCTGATTGCCGAGCCCATCCGCATCACCGGTGGCCGCATCTCGGTGCGCAACGTCCCCGGTGTCGGCGCAGCCATTGACGAAGAAAAACTCGCCCGCTACCGCCAGAACTAGCACCCACCAACCACGCTTAATCCAGGAGAAGACATGATATTCCTAGCCCGCATGGACGTAACCTTCCCGGCCCACCTGACCGAGGCCCAAATCGCCGATTTCCAGGTCCGCGAAAAGGAATACTCGGGCCAGCTGCAGAACAGCGGCAAGATGGCAGGCATCTGGCGCATCGTCGGCGAGTACGCCAACCACTCGCTGTTCGACGTCGAATCCAACGACGAGCTGCACCAGATCCTCAGCGGTTTCCCGATGTACCCGTACATGAAGATCAAGGTCACGCCGCTGGCCAAACACCCGAACTCGATCCGCTAGGCGGATCTGCGGCGGGAACGCCGCAGGGGTGATGCGGAATGGGTCGGGTCCTTTTGGAGCCGGCCCATTCCATTGGCCGCGGGGCGTTAATTGCAAGAAAGGCCGCCAGTTGCAGTCCTATATGCAGAACGTCTCAATGGATCGGAAAGAAGTATTTCCCTCTTCTCAATAACCGGCATACATTGAATGCATAGAAAGTCGTTGTGACTGTAGTCACCGCACCATGTGACGCCGGACCAGCGCATCAACACCCCCCTCCAACTGGAGATAGAAGGAGCAACTCGTGAGCACCGAAACCACCGCAAGCGCCGCAGCCTCAGGCAACGCCGCCACCGACCGTTTCCGCCAGTCCGGCAAGACGGCATCGATCACCGCCGACGTCGAGCGCGTCAACCTGCTGGCCAGCAAGCTGATCAAGGCCGCCAACGACATCATCCTCGAAGAGCGCGTCAGCTACGACGAGTTCAACGCACTGAAGGCATGGCTGATCAAGGTCGGCGAAGACGGCGAATGGCCGCTGTTCATGGACGTGTGGCTCGAGCACTCGGTCGAGGAAGTCGCCACCGACCACCGCGAGGGCAACAAGGGCTCCATCGAGGGCCCGTACTACATCCCGGATTCCCCGGAGCAGAAGTCCCCGGCCACCATCGAGATGCGCGAGGACGAGAAGGGCACCCACCTGCTCTTCCAGGGCCAGGTGCGTTCGACCGACGGCTCGGCACTGAAGAACGCCAAGATCGAGCTGTGGCACGCGGACGAAGAAGGCTTCTACTCGCAGTTCGCTCCGAACATCCCGGACTGGAACCTGCGCGGCACCTTCATCGCAGACGAGGAAGGCAACTTCCAGATCAACACCATGCAGCCTGCCCCGTACCAGATCCCGACCGACGGTGCCTGCGGCCAGTTGATCGCCGCCGCCGGATGGCACGCCTGGCGCCCGGCCCACCTGCACCTGAAGGTTTCCGCACCGGGCCACGAGCTGCTCACCGCCCAGCTGTACTTCCCGGGTGACGCGCACAACGACGACGACATCGCGACCGCTGTGAAGCCGGAACTGCTGCTGGACATCCAGCCGGCAACCGAGGGTGAAGGCGTTCAGACGACCTACGACTTCGTGCTTGACCCCGAGTCCAAGTAGGGTCCACACCCCCACCTCGTCACGGCGGGGCTCCCGGAATGCATTCGGGGACCCCGCCGTTGTCGTACCACCATGCTTTCCGTGATGCCGCCCGCGGCGTCACAAAGGGGTACCAAGACAACACCAAGACCCATTTCGTATCCCTGTAATTTGATGTGAAAGAGAACCCGCAATGACCCAGGAAACCATGTCGAAACCGGTGGACGCGATGGAACTGCGGAGCGTATTCGGGCAATTCACCACCGGAGTCACGGTGGTCACCACACAGGGCACTGACGGCAAACCCTACGGCGCCATGGTGACGGCATTCGCCGCGGTGTCGATGGATCCGCCCCTGGCCCAGATCATCTTGACCCGCAGCTCCAGGGCCGCCAAACACCTGGATGGCTCATCCTTCGCCATCAACATCCTCTCGGACGGCCAGCTGGAGGCGGCCAAGCACTTCGCCGGCGAACCGATGGACTGCGAACCCGAGTGGGTCCTGAACGGAAACGTCCCGGTGCTGGTGGGCAACGCAGCCACGCTGGAATGCCGGGCATGGAACAACTACGACGGAGGCGACCACATCATCGTGGTTGGCGAAGTCAGCTCGGTGGCGCTGGGGGATGCGGACCCGCTGCTCTTCCACGAAGGCACGTTCCGCCGGATCGGCGAACGACTCGAGGACGGACAGGGTGAAAGCTGGTTCGCCGGTGCCAGGTCCTTCCAGCCATTCATCCCGTAACACCACTTGAGCGTCCGCACCGACGGTGCGGATCACTCACCCATCAAATCCATGCATTACTTGGCCCCAAAGGAGCACATCATGTTTGTCTCGACACGGCGAAAGACCGCAGGAGAACACCGGTCCGCGCGCAACTCGCGGACCACCACTGACACCGTCCAGGAACTGAACCACTGGGCCTGGACCGGATGGATGCCCGAAGCGGAACGCGAGCTTCCCTATTCCGCCCTGCAGGCCACCGAACACCACACCTCAATGCTTGCCGCCTAAACTTTCGTCCACAGCAGCACGGACACGTGCCGGAGGCCCCGGACAGCAATGACGCTGTCCGGGGCCTCTCGCTTCTTCGTCCCAGGGTGCCCCGCACGCTCGGCACCCTGGCGGATCGAATCGACGCGGCCAAGGATGCCCAGCCGGATGCCACCTTGTCGATCCTGGGAGGCTCAACCGAGCGAGCCAAGAAAAGCCGTCGTATCCGCGGCCACCTGGGCCGGACGTTCCCACAGGACCAGATGCCCTGCCTCCGGATAGATTTTCAGGAAGGAACCTGCGATCCGCTGGCACAGGGTTTCCTCATCCGTCCGCGAAAGCACGGGGTCGCGTCCACCCCACAGAATCAAGGCCGGCGCATCGATGGTTCCCGATTCGGTGGGCGGCGTGGCTTCGCATAGGCCCTCCAAGCTGGCCCGCCAGATGTCCGCGGGCACTGCCGCACCGTCGAGCCCCCGGTCCTGAAGGTACCACTCTGGAACCGCATGCTGCAGGGGAAACAAGGACAGGGATTCCCTTACCCAGGCGACGCTCACGGGATCCGTGAGGGCCTCGACCGAGTCCGCGAATGCCGGTCGCCCCCGCAGGGTCAAGGGGGCTCCGGCCAACACCAGGGCCTGCACCCGTTGACGGTGGTCTACGGCCAATTGCTGGGCCACGTAGCCTCCGCTGGATGAGCCAAGGACGAATGCAGCAGGTACATCCAGGGCATCCAAGATGGCTGCGGCGTCGGCAGCTTGTTCGGCCAGGGAATAGCCGTCCCCGGGCTTTTCCGCATCGCCGTGCCCACGGAGGTCGGGCGCAAGAACCCTGAAGCCGGCGAGCCGGGGCACCAGGCGGTCGAAGCTTCTCCGGGATTCTCCCCACGCATGCAGCAACATCAGCGGCCTGGCATCCACGTTGCCGTGGACGAAACACGGCACCTCGATCCCCGTGGCCAGACTCAGCTTCCGGACGTCGGATTCCATGTACTCAGGCTACGCCCGGCCATCCGGCATTCCCAAGGCTAGTTGTCGGCGTCCCGGTACCGCGCGGCGAGTTCGGTGCGTGAGGATACGCCCAGCTTCGCATAGATCCGGGTCAGGTGGTACTGGACCGTCTTGGCCCCGATGAACAGCTCCTCGGCGGCCTTCTTGTTGCTGGCACCTGCACAAACGAGCGAGGCCACCGCCTTTTCCTGCGAGGTGAGCGAGGACCAGTCGGTGGCGTCCCGGCGCGGGACGCTGATGCCGGTGGCCTTGAGTTCGCGGTTGCAGCGTTCGATGTAGATCGTCGCCCCCAGCTGCGTGTAACCTGCCAGCGCACGGGTCAGCGGACCGGCGGATTCGCCGCGCTTGCCTGCGCGGCGCAACGACTGCCCGTAGGCGTACTCGACATTGGCCCGCAGCACCGGGAGCGTGAGCCCCTGCAACAGGGCCAGTGCCTCCTCGAACGCGTCGCGAGATCCTTCCAGGTCGCCGCGTGAAGCGAGCACCTGCCCGCGTACCACCAGGAATCGTGCGGTGGTCGAGCGGTGCTTGCACTTGCGGGCGGCCGCCATGAGCGGCTCCATGAACTCCAGGGCCTCGTCATAGCGTTCCTTGCGCACCAAGGCATCGGCGTACATGTCGTGCCACGGCCAGAACCCCGGCTCGTCGATCCCGCGCGAACGGTCCAGCAGCAAAAGGGGCTCCAACGCCAATATGACCTCGTCGTAGTCGGCGCGGGCGCGGGCCGAGGCACCCCTGGCCATCCGGTAGGGCACCTGCATGACCTCGTAGCTTCCGGTCCTGGCCCAGGCCTTGGCCAGGTGGGCCTCGACTTCTTCCTGTTCCCCTCGCATGGCGTGGATCTGCACCGCGGTGTAGTGCAGCAGCGGGCGAACCAGCTCGATGCCGGATCGCTCCTGCAGTGCGACGCCCGCGCGCACGGTCTCCAGGGCTTGGTCCCAGTCCCCGGCCGAATACTCGGCCCGGGCCAGCCAGGCCCTGGCCCACAGGGCGATGCGGTGTGATCCTTCGGTGTAGTCGGTGGAGCTGGAGATCATCAGTTCGTGCCGGGCCAGTTCGATCTGGTCCGCGGCCACGTGCAGCCATCCCATGGCCATTTCGGCGCGTTGCCGCTGGGCGCCGGCGGGCAGCGTGGCGAGCATCCGCGACAGGATCTTCTCACCCTCGGGCCCCCGGCCCAGCATGCCCAGGCCCAGTCCCTGGACGGCCGAGGACTCCACGGCGACCGGGCTTTCCACTTCGGCCAGTTCCAGGGTTCGTTCGGCCCATTCGACAATCCTGTGTCCATCCAGCCGGCCCAGCGAGTCAAGGACCCGGCGCTGGGAAACGGTGGCCATGATGTCGATTTGCTGCGCGTCCTCGGCGCCCGACCACGCGCGGGAGAGCCAGCGGTCAGCCGTCAGCGCCTGGCCCTGGAGGATGGCAATGTAGCCGGAGAGCAGGTCGCTCTCGGGGCTGGCCGCCAGGGAAGCCAGTTCCTCGGAGTAGGCCAGGGCGCGTGGCAGTTCGCCGGCAGCCACCGTCGCATCGACGGCCTTGAGCAGGAGAGGGTCGCGGTCCTCGGCGTTGGTCGCAAGATGCGCGGCACGGTGCAGCGCTATGGCCGCGGAAGCCCACTCGCCCTTGCCCGCCTGGATCTCGGCAAAGAGCTCCAGCTGGTGTGACAGGGCTGGATCGGAGAGCAACGTGGCATCGGCGCGATGCGCCAGCGCGTCGCCCGCGTTCTCGCCCAGGGCGGCAGCCGCTGCATGCAGGGCCAAGCGGCGCGAGAGAGGGACCAGGTGGTAGACGGCCATGTGATTGATATGGCCGTTGAACAGCAGCGAAAGGTTTCCGCCGCTGCCGGCAACCTCCACCAGCCCGGAGGCCACGCACTCCTCGAGCAAGGGCAGCGGGTCCCCGACCTCGGCCAGGGCGACGACCCGTTCCAGCCGGGGGCCAACGCCCAGGATGGCGGCGGCCTCGATGACGGAGCGGGCAGGCACCGACAAGGCGTCCAACCGCTCGGAGACCTCTGCGGTGACGGCCCGGGGAGCCGGGAACCGGTGGTTCAGGTGGTTCCAGGTTTCGTCGGGGTTTTCCCGGATCAGTTCCAAGGCGGTGTGGATGTTGCCTGCGGTGTAGCCGGCCAGCTGGTCGGCCGCGGCCGCCGAGAGGTCCACGCCGAGCCGGGACACGGAAATTTCCTTCAGTGCGGCAGCAGTGGGCGGATCCAGGTCGATCGTGGTGCTGTGCTGTGACTCGAGGAGTTCGCGGGCACCCGGCGGCAGGAAGGCAGCTTCCTCCTCGCGCAGCGTCAGAATGATCAGCAGCTTTTCGGTGCGCAGCCGCCGCCAGGCAAATAGCAACGCGGCGAGGGACTGGGCATCGATCCATTGCAGGTTTTCCAGCAAGAGGATTCCGCTTTGCTTTCCCGCGTTGCGGATGAAGGCGAGCAGGCCTTCGGGCAGGGGAGAATCATCCGTGTCCGTGGGGCCGAGCAATTCCTGCAAGGCCGATCCGGGAACGTTCTTTTCCCACCTAGCGCCGGAGGCACTCCATGAAGCAAGGTGCTTGTTGTTGTCCATGAAACGCCGGACCAAGGTGCTTTTCCCGCACCCGGCCGGCCCGCTGACCACCACCAGTTGGGCGCTGCCGGTCTCGGCCAACTGCAGCAGTCGGGCCATGAGCGCCAGTGTTCGTTGTTGATGCATGGATCCGCCCCAGCCAACCTTTCAATGTATAAAGACGGGGGCCGCGCGAACATCCTTGTCCACGCGGCCCCCGGGTGACCGGCTCTGCAGCCGGCCTGTGGTTACTTGGCGATCTTGACTCGTGCCGCGGAGCCGGCCGGCAGCTGGGTCTCGGAGTTGCGCAAGGGAACAAAGGCGGTCACCATTGCACCAACGATAGCAACTGCGGCGAAGACGTAGAAGGCGACGTGGTTTTGCACGCCTGCTGCGATGAGCAGTCCGCCGATCAACGGTCCGAAGATGCCGCCCAGACGGCCGAATCCGGCGCACCAGGCAACCCCGGCGCCGCGGGCGGCGCTGTTGTAGTAGTTGGACACGAACCCGTAGATCAGCACCTGCGTGCCGATGGTACCCACGCCTGCCACGGCAACCAGCGCGAGCAGGATTCCGAAGGGAAGCTGCAGGGTCAGCATCACCATGGCCACCGCGGCGAGGAAGAACGTCGTGGAAACCACGCGCTTGGCACCGACGCGATCGGCGCCCACGGAGGCAATCAATCCGCCGAAGACGGCGCCGGCATTGAGTACCAGCAGGAAGGCGAGCGAGTAGGACTTGCCGTAACCGAACTGGGTCATGATCTGCGGCAGCCAGGTGTTCAGGCCGTAGGTCAGCATCAGGCCGGCGAAGCTCATCAGGCCCAGCAACAGGGTGGGCAGGGCGTACTTCTTGGAGGCCAGTGCCCGGAAGCCGATCTTCGTGTCGATTGGTTCGAATACCAGTGCGTGGGCACCGTGCGTGGAGGCCGTTTCGGCGATCGGGACGCCGGTGCGGATCGAGACGCGCTCGGCTTCCTCGGTGCGGCCGCGGGCCATGAGCCATTGCGGGGACTCGGGCAGCTTCGTCAGCGCCATGGGCAGCAGGAAGAGCAACGGGGTTGCGCCGATGAGGAAGAGCCCGCGCCAGCCGACAAGGTCCAGCAGGACGATGGCCAGCAGTGATGCCAGGACCCCGCCCACAGGGACACCGGAGTAGACGATGGCGTTGTAGTAGTTGCGCTTGCCCTTGGGGGCGAATTCGGCCACGACCGCACCGGCGGTGGCAACCAGTGCGCCGACGCCGATTCCGGTGGCGAAGCGCAGGGCGCCGAAAGCGATGACGTTGGGGGCCAGGGCGGTCAGGCCCATGCCCACGGAGAACCAGATGATGCCGGCGATCATGATCTTGCGGCGGCCGAGGTAGTCACCGATCGCGCCGGTGACCAAGGCCCCGACCATGACCCCGAACAGTGCCCAGCTGCCGAGCACACCTGCGGTGGCCGGGCCGATTGCACCGAGATGGGTCGGGTCATTGAGCAGGGTGGAGACGACGGTGCCGTAGACGACCAGGTCGTATCCGTCAAAGATCAGGGCGATCGCGGCGATGGCGACGACCCAGTGGACAGTGTTTTTTTGCTTCTTGGTGGCGCTTGCTTCCGGTGATTTCACGATTTGCTCCATATTTTTATGGGCCCCGGGTGCACGACTTTGTGCGGTGTTTCGGGGCACGGACAAGTGCCGCAGCGTGAGGCTGCGGGGTGGAAGCCTTGACCCGAGGGGTTATCGGGCGGCGGGCCGTGGATAGCATGCAGGCGGCGGGGATACCGCCGCCTGCATGCAGTTGAAAGATACCTATCTAGCCGAGGTCCCCTCCGGCCACCGCAAGGGTGCTGCCGGTGATGTATGAAGCCTCGTCGGAGGCCAGGAACACGATGGGTCCTGCCTGTTCGTCGAGGGTTCCGTAACGCTTCATCAGGGTGGACTCGATGGTCTGGTCAACGATCTGCTGGTACCAGGCCTTCTCCTGCTCGCCTTCGGGGGCCGGGCCCCGCTTCACCTGGCGTTCGGGGGCCTCGGTGCCGCCGGGGGCGGTGGCCACCACGCGGATTCCGTGGGCTGCCCCCTCCATGGCCAGGGCCGAGGTGATGGCCTTGACCCCGCCCTTGGCTCCGGCGTACGGGACGCGGTTGAGCCCGCGGGTGGCAACCGAGGAGACGTTCACGATGGTTCCGGAGCCGGCCTTGACCATTTCCGGGAACGCCGCGCGGCACATCCACAGGGTCGGGAAGAGCGAGCGCTGGATTTCCTTCTGGATTTCCTCCGGGGCGTAGTGCTCGAACGGCTTGGCCCAAATGGTCCCGCCGACGTTGTTGATGAGCACATCGATCCGGCCGTATTCGGTGACCGCGGCGGTGACCGCGGACAACGCGCCTTCAAAGGTTTCGAGGTCGGCGGTGACGCTCAGTGCCTTGACGTCCTGCGCCCGCAGGCCCTCGGCGATGTCGTGCACCAGCGGCGAGCGGTCCACCAGGACCAGCTGTGCACCCTCGGCGGCAATGCGCCGGGCCACTGCCCAGCCAATGCCCTGGGCGGCTCCGGTGACGAGCACGACCTTGGAGGCGAAACGGCCCGCGTGGAAGGACTCGGGCAGTGGTGCCGCGGCGGCGTGGTTCACCGCCGGGTTGTCGGCGCTCATTTGGACGCGCGCGACGCGGCGGCCATGGTGGCCTTGGCGTGCTCGTTGTGGGCCATGATGGCCGTGCGGGCAGCTGCCAGGTCCTGGTTCTCGAAGGCGGCGACGATTGCCAGGTGGTCGGCGTCGACGGCGCCGTCGATCCAGTGCTCCTGGCGCAGTACCTTGGCCATGGTCGCGGGGACTTCCAGGCGGTTGTACGCCTGCAGCAGGTGTTCGTTGCCAACGCAGCGGAACAGGAACTGGTGGAAGGCGTCGTTGGTGACGGTGAATTCCGCGGCGTCCACGAATTTCTCGCCCGACAGGGTCTTGCCGGCCAGTTCGGCCAGGACCTTGAACTCTGTCAGCTGCTCGGGGGTCAGCTTGCCCATGGTCAGTTCAACGACGGCCAGTTCCAGGGCCATGCGCGCGTCGAATTGCGCCTGAAAGGTTGCGTGCTCTTCGCCGATTTCGTAGGTGGGCAGGGCTGCCGGAGCCTCCGCTGCTTCCTCTGCGGGAGCTGCCGGTGCCGGTGCCTCCGGCGCCGCGGCCGCATCGGGAACGACTGCAAGGGCGAACTTCTCGAAATAGAAGTTCTGCGGCTTGATGCCCTCGCCCTCCAGGTGGCGGCGGACGCCCTCGACCATGGGCGGCGGGCCGCAGAGGTAGATGTCGACGTCGCCCTCGGCCAGATGGTGCGGCTCGAAGTGGTTGGTGACGTAGCCCTTCTTTTCCGCGGCGCTGTTCGGGTCCCCGACGACGGTGTCGAAGGTGAAGCCGTCGATGCGCGACTTGTAGTCCTCCAGCACGTCGAGCTCCACCAGGTCGGTGTCGGTGTTGACGCCGTAGATCAGGTGGGTCGGGTGGGGGGTGTCCATGCCCGAGAGCTTTTCCAGGATGGCCAGCAGCGGGGCCAGTCCGGTGCCGCCGGCGAGCAGCAGCGACGTGCGCTTGGGATCGCGCAGGAAGAAGCTGCCCATCGGGCCGGTGAAGTTGATCTGGTCCCCGACGGCTGCGACGTCGCGCATGTAGGTGGACATCAAGCCGCCGTCGGTGATGCGGATCAGGAAGGAAAGGGTGGAGACCTCCGGGCCGGAGCTGAAGGAGTACGAGCGGGTCTGGCCGCCGGAGCCGGGAACCTCGATGTTCACGTACTGGCCGGGCAGGAAGGAGAGCTCGTCGCGGTTCTCGATCTCGAGGCTGAACGCGTAGGTCGTCTCGGAGAGGCGGCGGATCTCTGTCAGCGTCGAGGAGTAGGTGGTGGCAGTCGTCTTGGCGACATCCGAGGTGGTGGGGATCTGCAGCACGAGGTCGGACTCGGGCACCATCTGGCACGGGAGGCAGAAGCCCTTCTCGGCCTCGTCGTCGGTCAGTGCCTCCTCGATGTAGTCGCCGCCGTCGAACTTGCCGGATTCGCAGAAGGCCTTGCAGGTGCCGCAGGCGCCGTCGCGGCAGTCAAGCGGGATGTTGATCCGTGCCTTGTAGGAGGCATCGGCGACGGTTTCGCGGGGTCCGACTTTAATGAACCGGGTAATACCGTCCTCGAAGGCGAGGGCAACCTGATAGGTCATGAGGGGGGCTCTTTTCAAAATAGTGCAGGGTGGTGCGGCAGCGGGTGCAAGGTGGTGGGGGGGGGGGG
>NZ_JBIXLM010000055.1:0-23749 GCF_045798545.1 Paeniglutamicibacter sp. ORCA_105
GCGGCGGGGGGGCGGCCCCCCCCCCCCCCCCCCCCGGGCCATGGTCACCCCCGGGCAACCGGAGGTCTTAGGCGTTCCACAATCCGTAGGAGTCGGCCAGGTCGGCGATCTTCTGTGCACGTGCCAGACGCGGCAGGTAAGAACCATCGCCCACCGTGGCGCCGGCCGCGTGGGCGTCAAGCATGTCGTGTGCCCAGGAAAGCTCGTCGGTGCTGGGCGAAAGACCCCGGTTGATCTCATCGACCTGCGTACGCGAGAGCGCCAGCTTGCCGGTCATGCCCATCGATGCGGTGATCGCGGAGTCGGCCAAGACTTCGGCGGCATCCGCACCCGGTGCCGGAGGACCATCGATGGCGCCGGGGAGCTTGCCCACGCGCGATGCCACGACAAGCTTGCCGCGGGCGTAGGCCAGGGCCAGCGGGTCTCCGGAAACACCGGTGTCCTTGCGGAAGTCGTTCACGCCAAAGGCCAGGCGGAAGGTACCGGGAGCCGAGGCAATGGCCGTGGCGTTCTCGATGCCAAGCGCGGATTCAACCAGGGCTAGCACCGGGGTGCCGGCCTGCAGGCGCATGGCCGTGTAGGTGACCTGCTCGGGCTTTTCGGTCATGGCGAGCATGACCCCGCGCAGGCCAGGGGCCTTGGACAGGTCGGCCAGGTCCTTGGCCCAAAAGTCGGTGTCGATTCCGTTGACGCGCACCCAGGCCGTCATCCCGGTGGACAGTGCCTCGACCACGGCTTCGCGTGCGGCATCCTTCTTGTCGTCCGGAACTGCGGCTTCCATGTCGAAGATGACCGAATCGGCCTCGGAGGCGAGCGCCGGGCCGAAGTCCTCGGGCTTCGAGGCGTTGACTAGCAGCCAAGAGCGGGAAAGTTTTGCCGGAAGGTTAGCTGCGCGACGGTTACGGAATGCCATGCCTCCAGCCTACCGACTTCGCGCGCCAAGGTACCAACGCGGAACGTGCGGCCGGTACACAAAGCCGCGAATGCCCGACAAATGCGTCAACGGTGTGACCAACTCGACGCACATTTTCGCCGGTTGCGGGAATTGCAGTAGGGTTTTTGAGGCTCTGTATTGGCCGTCACAGGCAACACCAATCTCCACAAGGATAGTCCGCACCATGACTGAAAAAACGCTCGACAAAGCACCGGGCGAAGAGTCCACCGACGGCAATCCGCCGCTGGAACGGGCCCTCTCAAACCGCCACATCCAACTCATGGCCATTGGCGGTGCCATCGGCACGGGGCTGTTCATGGGTTCGGGCAAGACCATCTCGGTGGCCGGCCCCTCCGTCATTTTCGTTTACATGGTCATCGGCTTCATGCTTTTCTTCGTCATGCGCGCCATGGGCGAATTGTTGTTGAGCAACCTGCAGTACAAGAACTTCGGGGACTTCGCCGGTGACCTCCTGGGTCCATGGGCTTCTTTCTTCACCGGCTGGACGTACTGGTTCTGCTGGATTGTCACCGGCATCGCCGACGTGGTGGCCATTGCCCACTATGTCGCATTCTGGTGGCCCGACCTGGCACTGTGGATTCCGGCCATCCTCTGCATCCTGGTCTTACTCGCATTGAACCTTCCCACGGTCCGGGCCTTTGGCGAGACCGAGTTCTGGTTCGCGCTGATCAAGATCATCGCCATCATGGCGCTGATCGTCGTCGGCTTGGTCATGATCATCATGAGCTTCGAAACGGATGGCGCACGCGCCTCCTTCACGAACCTGTGGGAACACGGCGGGATGTTCCCGACCGGCTTCATGGGCTTTGTTGCAGGCTTCCAGATCGCCGTGTTCGCCTTCGTCGGCATCGAATTGGTCGGCACCGCCGCCGCCGAGACCAAGGACCCGGAGCGGAACCTGCCCCGCGCAGTGAACTCCATCCCGATCCGCGTGCTGCTCTTCTACGTCGGTGCTTTGGTCATTCTCATGGCTGTCCGCCCCTGGACCAGCTACTCCGCCGACGAGTCACCCTTCGTGGGAATGTTCGCCCTGGCTGGCTTGGTCGGTGCCGCAGGCGTAATCAACTTCGTCGTGCTCACCTCGGCGACTTCCAGCGCGAACTCGGGCATATATTCCACGTCACGCATGGTTTACGGGCTGGCTCGCGAGGGCGATGCACCCAAGGTCTTCGGAAAGCTCTCGAGCCGCAAGGTCCCGAAGAACGCACTGATCTTCTCCTGCATGTTCCTGCTCGCCGGCGTGGCCCTGCTCTACGCGGAGGGTTCGGTGGCCGAGGCCTTCACCCTGGTCACCACGATCTCGGCACTGTGCTTCATGTTCGTATGGTCGATCATCTTGATCAGCTACATCGTCTACCGCCGCCGCCGTCCGGAGCTGAACGAGGCCAGCAAGTTCAAGATGCCCGGCGGATTGTTCATGCCCTATGTGGTGCTTGCTTTCTTTGGCTTCATCATCTGGGCCCTGACCACCCAGCCCGACACGCTGATGGCTCTGATCTTCACCCCTATCTGGTTCGTAGCACTGGGCCTCGGCTACCTGATGGTTCGCCGCAACCCGGAGCACGCAGCAATCCGCGCCGAGCACGATGCCAAGGTCGCCGCCGAACACGCAGCACGCAGGGCCCGCCTGCACGCCTAGCACCCCCCCACCCCAACGAGGCGGCGGATGCGATGACCCGATTTTCGGGTGGTCGCATCCGCCGCCTTTCGCATTGACGGGGAGGCATTCCAGGCCTCCCGCGGCCCTGGAGTCAGTTGAGGCAAACCGGTTGGACTTTTTTCCGTTCCGTAGGGTTCGGGGAACAGGGAACGACCTGCAGCAAGGAGAACTTTGGGCCGTACAGCCCGAGGTTCACGTCGCACTGCGCCTTGTAGAGGGTCTCGGGCACCAGTCGTACCCACTGCCCGTGAAATTCAAAGATGTCACCTTCCCCATAGCTGCCGCCCCGTGCCAGCAACATGCGAGCCAGATGATGGAGCATTCCCGGGGACCCCTGCGGAAATTCGGTGAAGTCTTCCATCCCGGCAATCAGCTCGGGCAAGCCTTTGTCAGTCAGTCCAACCGAGTAGCAGACTTCCTGTCTGTGCTCGGAGTCGGTGTCGTTGACGACGGCGTAGCCCTCTTGGCAAATCAGCTCGCGAATCGGCCGCAGAAACTTCAGGCTTGCGGGATCCGAAGCCGGTCCAAACAGCATGTGCCTAGCGCTTTCGGCCCGTGACAGGTTCGTGGCCGACCGGGGCCGACACCGACTTGAACATCAGTGCGGGAGTCGACGGCGGCACCTCGCGATCCATGAAATGGATTTCCAGCACCCGTGTTCCGTGTCCGTAACGGGAGTAGGCACCCAGGGCGAACTTGGTGGCCCCGTGCATCGTGGAGAAATACAGCTTCCGTCCGTCGGGCCCGTCGGCCGTGTGGCCGTTGTCGAAGTGTTGATGGCGCCGGGTCACCGACGTTGCAAAGCCGTTGAGTAACCGGTTGGTTTCGGCCATGTCGAGGCCGCGGACCAGGAATTCCGGCTCACCCAGTTTCGTGAGCCCGACGGTGTAGCCGAAACACCGGCGCAGATTGGGGTCTTCCACATATTGAACGGCCCAGCCGTATTGCCCAATCAGGTTGTCGATCCTCTGCCGCACCTCGTCGGCCGTCCACCCATCGCATTCGAGGCACATGATTCCCGCTCCTTGGTCCGTCCCCACGTTTTGCTGACATCTCCCAGTGTTCGCCGTTCCCGTCGTGCGGTGGGGCGCCGGGTGGGAATTGTGGATAACGTCCGAGACGAAAAAAGACGGCGGGTCCGACACCCGGGGCACGGGCTCGGCTCCGCCGTCTCGTCGCCGGAACCGGTGGTTTTCAAAAGGAAGGTTACGACCCGACGTGCACGCCTTCCTGCCTACGCGCAATGCCGTGGGACCCGAAGGCCCCGCGGTAGGCCGCACATGGGGGCGGGCAGGCGGTCCCGTCCGAAGATCTTGTCCCGCAGCGTGCCGGGCCCCCTGCCGATCTGCCACGAACCCATGGGGTTATTGCTGCGCCGCGAACGCGACCGGAACCGCGGCGGCCGTCCAAACGCTGCCGTCCTTGGCGCTGGTCTCGAACAGCAGCAGCACGCCGCCGCCGGAGCCTGGGTTGTCCCATTGGATGCTCCCGCTGAACGGCCCCAAGTCGGGCCCGGCTCCGCCCATCACGATCCCGGTCCCGAGTGCCTCGGCGCTCCCGTGGGATCGGATCACAACCTCCACCGTCCCCTCGAATGCGCGCGAGGACCCGGACAGGGCCACGGGAGACGTGATCGGGTCGCCGGACCGGGGTGAATCAAGAACGATCTCGCTGCTCATGGCCCCGATGGCGTACCAATTGCCGTCGGTGAGCTGGCGCAACAGGACGGTGGTCACGGCGCCGTCCGATATGGCACGGACCTCCAATTCACCCGAGCGCGAATCGCCCTGCATGAAGTCCCCGTAGACCGGGTCGGTGAAGCCCGCCAATTCCTCGGCGAATCCGGCGGCGGCCTCTTCCGGCGCCCCGTAGCGCAGCGTGCCTCCCGGATCCGGCCAGACGACGGTCGCAGCCTCGGCTGCAGGCAATGACGGCGCGGCACTGGGCACATCCGAAGCGCTCGACGTGGGCGAGGGGGTGGCGGAGGGGCTTGCCGGCGCACTGGTCCCCGGCGAGTCCGTCGTTCCCGGACCGTCTTCGCCAGGGCCGTCCGCGGGCTGCATCAGCAGGATCGCCACCCAGGCAAGGGCGGCCGCCAGTGCCACTACGAGAAGCGCGACAACGATCTTGCGGCCGCGGCCGGACGGTGCTGGGTTCTGGCTCATGAGGCACTGTAACAGCGCGCCCGCCGCCGAAACGAGACCGGGCAGGCCGCTTTTCGGTGACGTTTCCATTGCATCCAACGATCCCGCACGGGGACGAAGGAAACGGGCGGCGCACCTGTCGAAGCGGTACTCCTTGGGGCGAGGAGGGGGCCGGACGCCAAACGGCTCCGGTTCTGTCCACCCGGGGGGGGATGGACGAACCGGAGCCGTTGGATGGATCCGAAGTGCTACTGGCCCTTCGAAGCCTCCGCGACGGCCGCGGCAACTGCCGGCATGACGCGCGGGTCAAGCGGCGAGGGCACGATGTAGTCGGCGGAGAGCTTGTCCTGCGCCAGTTCGGCGATGGCGTGGGCCGCGGCGATCTTCATTTCGGAGGTGATGCGGCGGGCGTTGGCATCCAGTGCACCGCGGAAGATGCCAGGGAAGGCCAGCACGTTGTTGATCTGGTTCGGGAAATCCGACCGACCGGTGGCGACCACGGCTGCGTACTTGGCGGCAACGTCCGGCATGACCTCCGGGTCCGGGTTGGACAGTGCGAAGATGATCGCATCGTCGTTCATGCCGGCCAGGTCCTCTTCCACGAACTTGGAGGAGGAAACGCCAACAACCAGGTCCGCTCCGTCGAGCGCCTCGCGGATGCCGCCGATCAGGCCGTCCTTGTTGGTGATGGCCGCGTACTTGGCCTTGATGGCGTTCAGGTCGTCGCGGTCGCGGTGGATGATGCCCTTGGAATCAACGAGCACCACATCGCCGAGGCCGACGTTGATGAGGATCTCGGCGATGGCGATGCCCGCGGCACCTGCACCGGAGATGACGGCGCGCATCTGGCCCAGTTCCTTGCCTGCAACCTTTGCAGCGTTGAGCAGGGACGCCAGGACGACCACGGCGGTGCCGTGCTGGTCATCGTGCATGACCGGGCAGTCAAGGGCCTCGATGAGGCGCTCTTCAAGTTCGAAGCAGCGCGGGGCGGAGATGTCCTCGAGGTTCACGGCACCGAAGCTGGGGCGCAGTCGAACCAAGGTTTCGATGATTTCGTCGACGTTGGTGGTGTTCAGCACCAGCGGGATGGAGTCGAGGCCGCCGAATTCCTTGAAGAGCGCGCTCTTGCCCTCCATGACCGGCAGCGAGGCAGCGGCTCCGATGTCGCCCAGGCCCAGCACAGCGGTTCCGTCGGAGACCACCACGACCAGGCGCGAGGCCCAGGTGTGGGTCGCGTGCATGGCAGGGTCCGCGGCAATGGCGCGGGAAACCTGGGCCACACCGGGGGTGTAGGCGATGGAGAGGTCCCGCTTGGTGGCCAGCGGCATCTTGGACTGGACCGTGAGCTTGCCGCCGATGTGGGCGTCGAAGATATCGGCCTCGGTGATGGAGGCGGCGGCGTTAAGAGAGGTGTCAATGGACATGGAAGACTCCTTGAAAGTTCTGAAATGTGTCGGAGCGAGGAATCGATTCGATGATCGTAGATGTCGTAAGTTTCGGCCGATCCCACGTCGACGTGGTGATCACCTACTGCTTAGCCTCGCTGTGCGTCTGCCGGCCCGGGGTGGGGGCTCAGACGATGCGCACTGGTCAGTACTTTCTTTAGACCGTGGTCCACACACTACTGCACTTCGACGCCGTTGTGCCACCGCTTGGCGCAACCATCGTGAAACAAACGCCACCGGGAGTCCGCCGGGGAACGACGGATCCGGCATGCGGACCCGCATCATCGGCGCGCGTCCGACCGGCACTTTTGTGCGGCATCATGCATGATGGAAGCATGTCGTCTCCAACACCGTCATTGAGCAAGGTCAGGGCCTTCCCCGCCCTGGAAAAGAAGGCCGCGGCAAGGCTCGCGGCGGCCCTGGAAGAGTCAGCGGACACCACCATCTTTGTCAATGGCACCACGTTGCAGTTGCCGGATGTCGCCCATGCGGCACTCATCGAGGTGCTCCAACGCATGGCGCTCGGCGACGAAGTGAGTGTGAGTACCGTCGAATCGTTATTGAACACCTCGCAAGCGGCGAAGATGGCAGGTGTTTCGGCCAGTTACCTGCGTAAACTTACCGATTCGGGAATCATTCCCGTCGAGTACCGCGGCACTCACCGCAGGATCCGTCCCGCCGCGGTGCAGACCTGGCTCGACAACCGCACCGAAGCGCCGACCGACACCCCGGAATAGGCCCAACCGCAACTCCACCGTGCTGGATTGGGCGGGCAAGACCTTCGTATGTTGGAAGTGGCCGCAATGGCGGATGAAGGTGCTTGAAGGAGTGGGAAGCCGTGTTCCGGAATCGTTTGATGCGCCTCTTGCTCGGCGGTCTTGCGGGTGCCGGAATGGTTCTGGCGCTCTCGGGTTGCACTGGCGGCCCGGTACCGGAGCCACCAACAACCGGGACCGGGACGTCCGAGTCCGAAGCCCCCTCGGTCTCCGCCCCGCCGTCAAGCTTGCCGACACCGATGCCGACACCGTTTCCGACACAGCCGCAGACGCAGACACAGACACAGACACCGTCACCGACACCGACACCGTCTGCCAACGGTTCCGCGATCCCCACCGAGGTTCCGTCCGCCGTTGCCGCACCGAGCAGCATCCCGCCCCCGGCAACGCCGCCGCCAAAGCCCTCCGGTTCGGCGAGCGCCACCGGATCCTCGGCCGGTAGTCCCCCGCCGGCTGAAACTCCCACCCCAGAGCCCCCGTCCACAGCAGCGCTGCCGGAGACGACGACCTCCTCCTTGACGATTTTCTACGTGGCGGTCAGTGACCAGGGCAAGGCAGGCCCGATGATCGGTTGCGGCGACAGCATCGTCGCCACCGAAACGGGTCCGGTGATCTATGCCAGCCAGGTGGAGGCGGCCATGAGCGGCTTGCTTGAAAACAAGGAAATCGAGCTCGGCCAGTCGGGCCTGATGAATGCGCTCGCGGGTTCGGACCTGTTCTACGTCTCGTCCGCGGTGTCGGATGGCATCGTCACGGTGGAGCTCACAGGAGAGCTCAGCTCCGGCGGCATTTGCGACGATCCGCGCATCATTGCCCAGCTCACCCACACCGCCATGGTTGCCGCCGGGACAGGGGAAGCCCGGATCCTCATCGATGGCGTTGATATCGGTGAAAGCCTTAGCCTGAAATAACCCGGTGTTGACTTATAGGCAACAAGTGTTGATAAAGTGCCGGTGTGACCTCAACAACAGAACCCGGCATGGGCAGTGAAACCGAAATCGCGATGTCCCGTGCGGCCGCCCACGAATCACTCTTCTCGGAGCGCGCATCGCACATCAAGCAATCCGCGGTCCGCGACGTCTTCGAACTCTCCCTGGACCCCTCGCTGGTCTCACTGGCGGGCGGCAACCCCTACCTGCAGTCACTGCCCCTGGAAAAGCTCGGCTCGATGGCCTCCGAGCTGATCGCCACCCAGGGCATGACAGCGCTGCAGTACGGCAGCGGCCAGGGCACCGAGGAACTGCGCATGCAGATCTGCGAGGTCATGGCCGAGGAAGGGATCACCGGGGTCGACCCCGGTAACATTGTGGTCACCACCGGGTCACAGGCCGCACAGGATGTCGCCTGCAAGGTCTTCTGCAATCCCGGGGACACCGTGCTGTGCGAGGACCCCACATATGTCGGCGCCCTTAACACCTTCGAGGCCTACCAGGTGCGCGCCGAACCCGTTGCCACCGACGAACACGGACTGATTCCCTCGGCCCTGCGCCAGCGCATCGACGAGCTGCGCGCCGAGGGGGCACGGATCAAGTTCCTGTACACGATCCCCAACTTCAACAATCCCTCCGGCATCACCCTCGCTGCCGAACGCCGAGCCGAGATCGCCGAGATCTGCATCGCCGAGAACATCCTCATCCTGGAGGACAACCCGTACGGCATGTTGCGCTATTCCGGGGAGCCGATCAAGCCGCTGCGCGCCTACCACCCCGACCACGTGATCTACATGGGCTCTTTTTCCAAGATCCTGGCACCCGGCCTGCGGATCGGCTGGGCGGTGGTGCCCACGCACCTCTTCCGTCGCTTCTACCTGGCCGCCGAGGCCGTCACGCTCTGCCCGGCAACCTTCAACCAGATGCTGATCAGCAAGTACCTCTCGGAGCATGACTGGCGCGGGCAGATCCAGACCTACCGGGAACTCTACGCGGGGCGCTGTGAGGCGATGCTTCAGGCCCTGGACGAGTACATGCCCGAGGGCGTGAGCTACACGCGGCCCGAGGGTGGGTTCTTCATCTGGGTCACGCTGCCGGAAGGAATCGACACCTACGGACTTCTGTCCAAGGGGATCGAGGCAGGGGTCGTCTTCATTCCCGGTGCTGCCTTCAGCCCCCGCGATGCCCCCAGCCACCGGTTGCGCCTGGCCTTCAGCGCAGTGCCCGAGGATAAGATCCGCGAGGGCGTCAAGCGCCTGGCGCCGGTGCTGGCCGAGGCCATCGCCGAAAACGGCGTCCGCTAGGAACCGCCGCACCAGCGCGGCGGAACTCCCGCGCGGAGGGATTCATGGCTCCTGCCGGAAGGCGCATGATGTAACCATGTGGTTTGGATGGATCGAGTTCGACCTCCTGCTGGGAGATGTGCATTCGCTCAAGCAGAAGCGTGCCGTCGTGCGCCCGATACTCAGCGAGATCAGGCGCCGCTTCGAGGTCTCCGTCGCGGAGACCGGCGGGCAGGACCTTCACCGGCGCGCAGGGGTGGCCGCGGGACTCGTCGCGGCGGACGCCGTGCACGTGATCGAGGTGCTCGACGGCATCGAGCGCCTGGTCGCGGCCCGCCCTGAAGTTCAACTGCTCAGCGCACGCCGTCGCCTGGATTCCTCCGAGGACGAGTAGCAGCGCCGTTCACCCACCGCTTGGCTGCCGGCCGGCCCGGCAGGAAATCGCTAGTGGATCACCCAGGTGACAAGGCCCAGCAGGGTGCAGACGACGGCCAGGAGGATGCCGAGACGCGGGGCAATCCATGCGGTGACCTCGCCCTCGCTCGGCGGTGCCGGTTCCGGGGCGGGTCCGGTGGCCGCTGCCACGGGTACGACTGCCATCTCGTAGGCCAGCAGGATGCGCGAGGGCGCAAGCATGGTCGCCATCGAAGCAGTGACGTTGGAGACCGCGACGATCTGCAGGACCGAGGATCCCATGCTTGCCGCCGCCTGCGCCTGGGTTGCGGCCAACATGGAGTTTGCCGCGGTATTGGATCCGGAAATGAATCCGGCCAAGCCGTTGACGACCGGCCCCAGCACCAGATATCCGGCACCGATTCCGGCCAGCGCCGCACCCAGCTCCCTGCCCATTCCGGTGGCCGCGAGCAGTGCACCCAGGATGGTGAATCCACCGGTGGCTATCCCCACGGGAATCCAGCTGCGGTAGGCCAGGGCAGCGCGTGCGCGCAGGCCGGCGGTTCCGCCGCCCAGGGAGGCGGACCCGTATTGGGCGACCAGGCATGCCACCACCAGCCAGACGCCGCCGCTGGTGATGGCGCGCTTGAGTAGGGAGGCTTCCATCGGAGAACTCAGCGCGCGGGCAGCAAGCAAGCCAAGAGTGAGCACCGCATAGGGCAACAATGCCACCCGGACCGCGCGCCCGGCCGGAACCAGCGACCCGCCGATCCTGAAGGCCACCAGGTGCGCCGCCAGCACCAGCAGGGAGCCGACGATGCCCGCCGGCGGGGTGCCCATGAGCAGGTTGGCGACCAGGATGCCGGCGTTGAGCAGCACCGCGGCGCCCATCAGGTGCGCCAGCAACCGCCCGGGCCTGCTCGATTCGCCGCGCAGCACCAGCCATGCGGTGAATCCCGCGCCCACTACCACCGGCAGGGTCAACAGCGCCGAACGGACACCCACGTCGAAAAGCGTGAGCCCGGCCAACTCGGCTGCCACCAGGGTGCCGGGGCCAAGTGCTCCCCAGGGGACGGCAACCAAACCGAGCAGGCTCAGGATCGCGGAGTGCTTCACCGAATGTCCCAGTTGGATCAGCAACGGGACACCCACGGTGACGCCAATGCCGAAGCCCGTGACCGACTCGGCGAAGGGAACCAGCCCGAAAACCACCAGCACCGTCCCGGCTTGCTGGTTCGAGGCGCTTTGCCGCAGCCAGCCGGAGATCCTGTCCATGGCGCCGGTTTCGGAAGTGATGCGCGAGAGCAGCACGCCGCCAAAGAGGATCAGCAGCACCTCGAGGATGGTGGGCCCGAACATTGCCCCTGCCCGCATGAGTTCAGCGAGCGGCGTGGGGAAGAAGAAGACTGCCGCAAGAATGCCGATGAGCAATGAGTAGATGGCCATGGTGGTGGCCTTCGTCCGGGCCAGGAACAAGCCCATGGCCACCACGATCGGGGAGGCGGCAGCCAGTGCCAGCATGCGGCGGTTCCTTTGGTCGGGGTGCCGCCCCCTGGGGGTTCACGCGGCATGTTCTGCTGCGATTGACCATACCGCTCCGACCCCGAAACAACGACTTGGTTGCGCCCCCATAAGGTCATGGCAACCGAGAACCGCCGCACGCTTCACATGGTGAGCGTACGGCGGGCCCCGGGATCGGATTCAGTGGGGAAGTAGGGTCATGCTCAGGCGGTGCGTCGGGCCGGGGTCGGGTTCTTGCCCAGGACCAGGCCGAGTCCGGCCATGCCAACGCCCAATGCGAAGTGCAGGATGTTGTCAGCGGTGTTGACCGGGACAAAGTTCGCGGCACTGGACTGGTCGATGAAGACCCCATAGAAACCCAGCACCAGATAGATGATTCCGCCGACAACGAGGAAGGTCTTTGCCTTGGCCGCACTGCGCCACAGCGTGAGGCCGAGGACGCCGAAGAGCAGGTGGACGACGTTGTGCAGGACCGAGACCTGGAAGATGCCGAGCAACATTGAGCCCGAGTGGTGTCCGGCCATTCCGAGGTGTTCGGTGTTGCTGGTGATGCCGGGGATGAAACCCAGGATGCCTACCAGCAGGAATACCGCGCCGACGGCCAACGCCACGTATTGGAGAAGGGAGGGGCGGGTGGTGATGTGTGTCGAGGCCATGATTGGCTCCTTGGTTTCCTGTCGATTTTCAACGCCTCTGCGTTGCTGACAGAAGGAATTCGGAACCGCGGCATCGACGGATTGCCCTAAACACAAAAAGTTTTCAGGAAGGGACCGGTGCCTCATGGAGGCCGTCGTAGTCGTTTCGCGCCCGGATGATTTTCTCGGCATGGTCCTGGGACCATGCCCGCACGACGGCTAGGGGGCCCAGCAAGGTGGCACCAAGTGCGGTGAGTTCGTATTCCACCCGAGGCGGCACCTCGGGATAAATGGTCCGGGTCAACAACCCGTCACGTTCTAGGGAGCGCAAGGTTTGGGTGAGAACCTTGGGTGTGACACCGCCGATGTCTTGCCGCAGCTGCGAGAACCGGCGCGGCCCCGATTCCAGGGCCAGGAACACCAACGGCGTCCACTTGTCCCCCATGCGCTGCATGATCGAGCGCGAGGGGCAGTCCGGGCTCATGACATCAAAGGCCCGCTGCTCAGTATCCATGAGGTAACCATATTACGTTGAGGTACTCGATATCAATTGGATACCATAGACGTCATGCAACTGTGCGGACCGGCATGGCCCGCACCACCAGAGAAGGGAACAGCCCATGAAGATTGCCGTTTACGGAGCCACTGGAATGGTCGGCAGCCAGATCGTCGCCGAGGCAGCCAAGCGTGGCCACGAGGTCACCGCGGTTTCGCGCACCGGGCGCGAAGTCGAGGGAGCCGCCGCGGTGACCACCGCCGAACTGGGCGACATGCCGGCCTACCGTGCACTGGCCACCGGGAATGACGTTGTCGTCTTCTCGATTCCGCCGTCGCGCACCGGTGAGTCCCACCAGCCTTTCGTCGACGCACACGAGGAAATCTCCGAGACACTCGTCCCGGCCCGCGTCTTCATCGTCGGCGGGGCCGGCGCGACCGAGGTCGACGGCGTGCGCCTGTTCAACATCCCGGGCTTCCCCGAGGAATATATGCCCGAGGCCCGCACCATGGGCGAGGTCCTTGACTTCTACACCTCGGCCTCCGGCCTGGACTGGACCATGCTGGCACCGGCACCGGTGATCGCCCCGGGCGAGCCGACCGGAGCCATCGTCCTGGGCAACGACTCCCCCGCTGGAGACAAGGTCAGCACCGGGGACTTCGCCGTTGCCGCCCTGGACGAGCTCGAGGATCCCAAGCACCAGCACCGCCGTTTCACGGTGGCAAGCGCTTAAAGGCCTTACCGCAACGCCGTCGCGCGGGATTCATCCCCGCGGTACAACGGGTGTGGTGGGACCGGGAATACCGGTTCCCCCGCACCCGTCGGCAATTAACCGCCACACGTGGGTGCCGGGAATCGGCTATGAACTCGCCCACACAGCCCTGCGCCATGTCCGTGACGCGGACTAAGGTGGATGGCGGTACCCACCTGCCCGCGCTCCCGCCGCCATCCGCCCCGGGAGCCTCGCGGCCGGCCACCACACATCACTTCATCGGTTCGCAGGAAGCAGCTACATGAGACACGTTCGCCCCCTGGCAACTCGCCTATTCCCGGCCGCAACGGCCCTGGCCGCGGCATTAGTGCTCGCCGGCTGCGCACCGGCCACCACGACGCCGGAATCCGGCACCGATGCCGGCACTCCGGTCGCCGGCGGCACCCTGGTCTACGCCTCCGGCGATGCCGAGCCCGACTGCCTGGATCCGCACGTGGGCGGCAACTACCCCCAGGCACTGGTCTCCTCCCAGTACCTGGAGACCCTGTACACCAAGGACGCCGATGGCAAGCTGGTCCCCTGGCTCGCCGAGGATTCCACCGTCTCCGCCGACGGGCTGACCCGCACGGTGAAGGTCCGCGAGGGCATCAGTTTCACCGACGGCACCCCCTTGACCGCCGAGGCCGTCAAGGCGAACTTCGAGCACCTGCTCGATCCCAAGACAGCGTCCTCCACCGGGTTCCTGGCCCTGGGCAAGATCGATTCCATGAAGGCGATCGACGAGGCCACCCTCGAGCTGAAGCTCAAGACCCCCGACAACTCCCTGCTCGAGTCCTTCTCCATGCCGTGGGTCTCCATCCAGTCCCCGGTGGCTCTCAAGCGCAGCCAGGAAGAGAACTGTGCCGCACCCGTGGGCACCGGCCCGTTCAAGGTCGAATCCTGGAAGAAGCAGGACGCGGTGAACATGGTGCGCAACGAGGACTACGTGCAGCCTGTGGCCACGCCCGGCCACGAGGGCGCGGCCTACCTGGACGGCATCACCTGGCGCTTCATCCCCGAGGCCGCCACCCGCTACGCCGCCCTGCAGGCCGGCGAGGTCCAGGTGATCGACAACGCCCAGCCCGACACCATTGCCGCCGCCGCCAAGTCCCAGGGCATCGAGCACCTGGACGCACCCCGCCCCGGCGCTTCCAACCGCATCGAGCTGAACTCCTCCAAGGCCCCGTTCAACGACGCCTTGGTCCGCGAGGCCTTCATCCACGCGGTCAACGTCAACGCCGGCATCGACTCGCTCTTCTTCGGCACCGCGCCGCGCTCCTACTCCCCGCTCTCCAGCGTCGAGCCCCTGGCGTACTCCGCTGAATCGCTCTTCGGCTACGACCCGGCCAAGGCAGCGGAACTGCTGGATGCCGCCGGCTGGACCGAACGCGACTCCGAGGGCTACCGCACCAAGGACGGGGAACGCCTCTCGCTCACTTTCCCAGTGAGCACCAGCCAGTCGATCCCCGCCGAACAGTCGCTCTTTGAGCAGCTGCAGGCCACCGCCAAGGAATCGGGCATCGAGGTCAAGATCAACCTGCTGGATCTCTCCAGCTGGTACGGCGAACTGTTCAAGAACAACTACAACCTGGTCTCCCCGCCCTACACCAAGGTCGGCCCGAGCGTACTGAGCATTCTCTTCCACTCGGATTCAACCATCCCGGCCCCCTCGGGCTACTTCGCCAACCTCTCCCAGGTCAAGGATCCGTCGCTTGACGCATTGCTGGAAACCGCCGGTTCCACCGAGGACGAGGCACAGCGCAAGGACCTGTACGCACAGGCGCAGAAGTTGGTGCTCGAGGGCTACTACCTGCTGCCGCTCTACAACCAGCAAAACCACTTCCTCCACTCCTCGAAGCTGCAGAACGTGGGAACCACCACCGCGGTGGCCACACCGACGTTCTTCGACTCCTGGCTGGCCAAGTAGCCCACTGCCCCGAACACCTCCACCCATGAGCCTTCGTGCCCCAAACCTCAGGCGGTCGACCCGGATTGCCCGGTCGGCCGCCCGCTGGGTGCTGGGCAAGGTCGGCGGAGGGTTGTTCGTGCTGTGGGCGGTGTCCACGGCGATCTTCTTTGGCATCCGGATGATTCCCGGCGACCCGGCCGAGGCGATCATGGGCGGGCCCGGCTCGCAGGCCTCGGCCGAGGCCCTGGCCCAGGCCCGCGCCGACTACGGCCTGGACCAACCGCTGTACGTGCAATATTTTGGCCAGTTGTGGCGCCTGGCCACCGGCGACCTGGGCACCTCCTATTCGCTGAAGATCCCCGTGTCCGAGGTCCTGGGAGAACTGGTTCCGCCCACCCTGGTCCTGGCGGTGCTCGCCCTCTTGGTGGCCTGGGCGCTGGCGCTGGTGGTCGCGGTGCTCTCCACGCGCAGCGGTGCCCTGGGCTCGGCCTTGGCCTCGGGCCTGGAAATCGTCTCGGCCGCCGTCCCGCACTTCTGGCTCGCCAGCGTGCTGATCATGCTCTTTGCCACCGCCCTGGGCTGGCTGCCTCCGGTGAGCACCAATGCGCCGGCCGGCTTGGTGCTGCCGGTGGCCACCCTGGCCCTGCCGCTCGCCGGTTTCCTGGGCCAGGTCATGCGCGACACCCTGAACGCGGCGCACCGCTCCCCCTTCGCACTCTCTGCCCGGGCCCGCGGGGAATCAGAGACCGGCGTGCTGCTGCGCCACTCCCTGCGCCACGCGGCGCTGCCGGGTATCGCCCTCTCCGGCTGGGCGTTCGGTTCCCTGCTCTCCGGCGCTGTGGTCGTTGAATCCATTTTCGCCCGGCCGGGCCTGGGCCGCTCGCTGCTATCGGCGGTCACCGCCCGCGACATCCCGATGGTCACCGGCGTGGCCCTGCTCTCCGCAGCCGCCTATGTGGTGATCATGGCCTTCTCCGACCTTGCCGAGCGCCTGGCCGACCCGCGGATGGCCGCATCATGAGCATTGACAAAAACGAGCTGAGCCCGGGCGACCCGGTGTTGGCCCCGCATCCATCCAAACGTCCTGCACCCGGCACCAGGGGGCTAAAGGCACTGGCGGCCCGCCTGCCGTTGCTGCTCTCGGCAACAGTGCTCGCCTTCTTCGTGCTGGCGGCAATTTTCCCGAACCTCCTGGCTCCCTACGACCCGTTGGCCATCAACCCCGCCGATGCGTTCTCCGGCCCCGGGACCGGACACCTGCTGGGCACCGACGAATCCGGGCGCGACATCTACTCGCGCATCATCCACGGCGCGCGGCCCTCGCTGCTGATCGGTGCCGCGGCGACCGCGATCGGCCTGGGGCTGGCCCTGGTGCTGGGGACCATTGCCGGATTCGGCGGCAAATGGCTGGACTTCGGGGTCGGACGGGTCTTGGAGGTGCTCTTTGCGCTGCCCGGCCTGCTGCTGGCCCTGGTGTTCATTGCCTTGGCCGGACCCGGGGTAGGAACCACGGTGGTTGCCGTGGGGCTGACCACGGCCCCCGGCTACGCGCGGATGATCCGCGCCCAGATCATCGCGCTGCGCACCTCCCCCATGGTCGAGGCCGCCACGGTGCTGGGGAGGACCCGCTCCCGGATCCTGGCCATCCACATCCTGCCCAACGCGCTGGCACCGATCGCGGTGCTCGGCACCCTGGGCCTGGGGCAGGCCGTGGTCTGGGCGGCGTCGCTGAGCTTCCTGGGCCTGGGCGCCCCTCCCCCGGCACCCGAGTGGGGCGCCATGCTTTCGGCCGGGCGCACCTACCTGGCTCTGGCCTGGTGGATGACGTTCTTCCCCGGCCTGGCCATCGTCCTGGTCGCCGCCGCCTCCACCGTCCTTTCCCGGGCCATGAAGGCCGCGGGTGCCCGATGAGCGCACCGGCACCGATCCTTCGGGTCGAAAACCTCGACGTCTCCTTCGGGGAAACCCCAGTTGTCTTGGGCGTTTCCCTCTCCGTGGGCCCCGGTGAATGCCTGGCACTGGTCGGCGAGTCGGGCTCCGGAAAGTCCGTGACGGCCCGCTCACTAATCGGTTTGGCGGGGCCGGGCTCCACCGTGCGGGCGGGCGCACTGGAGGTGGCCGGCGTGGACGCACGGGGCCTTTCACCACGTGCCTGGCGCTCGATCCGCGGCAGCAAGGTCGGATTCATCCTGCAGGACGCCCTGACCTCGCTGGATCCCCTGCGCAAGATCGGCAAGGAAATCGACGACGCGCTGCGCCTGCACGGTTCCGGCTCCGGTGCCGCGCGCGCCGCCAAGGTCGTGCAGTTGCTGGAATCGGTGGGGCTGGATGATCCGGTGCGCCGGGCCGGGCAGCGTTCCGGGGAGCTTTCCGGCGGCATGCGCCAGCGCGCCCTGATTGCGTCGGCCATCGCCCTGGAACCGGCCCTGGTCATTGCCGACGAACCCACCACGGCCCTGGACGCCACGATCGCCGCCGCGGTGCTGGATCTGCTGGGCGAACTCCGGGCCGCGGGCTCAGGCATGCTGTTGATCAGCCACGACCTGTCCACGGTCTCCAGCGTCGCCGACACTATTGCGGTGATGCAGGCCGGGCGCATCGTGGAAACCGGTCCGACCGCACAGATCCTGGGCGATCCGCAGCACCCGTACACCAAGGCATTGCTGGCCGCGGTGCCGGCCGGCAAGCCCCGCTTCGCGCGACTCTCCCCCGCCACCGCCACCCCCGCTACTCCGGAACCGGAACCCGCCGTGCCGCCGGTGACGCCCGGGGAATCCGTGCAACTGCCGGTGCTCAGCGCACGCTCGCTCTCCCGGTCCTTCAAGGTGCCGGGGGCCGCCGATTTTCCGGCGGTGAAAAACGTTGACTTCGACCTGTTGCCCGGCCGCACCCTGGGTGTGGTGGGCGAATCCGGGTCCGGGAAGACCACCACGGCCCGCATGGCCCTGGGGCTGCTGGGCCCGGACACGGGCTCGGTGGAGCTCTTCGGCGAGCCCTGGAGCACGGTGCCCGAGGCCCAACGGCGCACCCGCCGATCGTGGCTGGGCGCCATCTACCAGGACCCGTTGTCGTCCCTCGACCCGCGCCACTCGGTGGGGCAGGTGCTGGCCGATGCGCTGAGTTTCGGGGCCACCCGCAATCCGCGCAAACACGCCGGGCGGATCACCGAGCTGCTCTCCCTGGTGGGCCTCGCACCCGAGCTGTCGGCCAGGAACCCCGCCACCCTTTCGGGCGGGCAACGCCAGCGTCTGGCCATCGCCCGCGCCCTGGCACCCAACCCGCGCGTGCTGATTTGCGACGAACCGGTGTCCGCCCTGGACGTCTCGATCCAGGCGCAGGTGCTGGATCTGCTGGACGAGCTGCAGCAGCGCCTCGGGCTGGGCTACCTCTTCATTTCCCACGACCTGTCGGTGATCAGGCACATGAGCGATACGGTACTGGTGATGCGCGCCGGGGAGGTTGTCGAGTCCGGCGCCACCGAGTCGGTCTTCACCGATCCGCGGCATCCATACACCCGTGCCCTGCTGGCCGCATCCCCGGGCATTTCACCAGGGCGCTTGCCCAGGTAGGCGCCGGGTTCAGGACCTGAGGTCCCGGGCGAGGCCGGATTCCGCGGATTCCCTGACCGCATCCAACGGGCGCGTCCCGGTTTGGATGAGGATGTCATCAAGCTTGGGCAGTGCCCGGACGAGCTGCAGCTTCGCTTCCCGGATGGTCGATTCGACCTCGGAGAGCGCCGCGTCCCTGACCTCGACCGTCGCCGTGCAGTGCAGCCGGTGGCCCACCCAGCGCAACTGGATCCGAGGCGTCGCCAGGATCCCGGGAACGGAGTTGAAGGCTTCCTCCGCCCGGGCCAGGAGATCGGGTTCGATGCCATCCATGAGCCGGCGGCCGATGCTGCGCACGGTGCCGAAGAGCAGGACCATGATGGCGGCGGAGATGACCAGTCCCACGATCGGATCGGCCAACGGGAAGCCCAGCATGGCGCCTCCCGCGCCCAGGACCACGGCCAGGGAGGTAAATCCGTCGGTGCGCGCGTGGACCCCATCGGCAACCAGCGCGGCGGAACCGATCTTCCGACCGATCCTGATGCGGTACATGGCCACGGCCTCGTTGCCAATGAAGCCAATGACCCCGGCCGCCAGGACCCAACCCAGATGCTGAAGCGGTTGCGGGTGGATCAGGCGATCGATGGATTGCCAGGCGGCGAGAATGGCCGAAAGCGCGACCACCGCGACGATGAACAGCCCGGCCAGGTCCTCGGCCCGCCCGTATCCGAAGGTGTAGCGGCGGTTGGCTGCCCGGCGTCCGAGGATGAAGGCTATCCACAGGGGCACGGCAGTGAGCGCATCGGAGAAGTTGTGGATGGTATCGGCGAGCAACGCCACCGAGCCACTGACCATGACCACCGCCAGTTGCAGCACTGTGGTGCCCAGCAGGATGAACATGCTGATCTTCAGGCCGCGGATTCCTTGGATGTTGGATTCGAGGGCGTCGTCGATGGAATCGGCGGAGTCGTGCGTGTGCGGGACGAAGAGTTCAAAGAGCCACCCCTTGAAGCCGGAAGGGTGGTGATGGGAATGCCCGTCATGCCCGTGGCCGTGGGTGTCATGGCCGTGGTCATGTCCGCGGTCATGCACGTGGCTGTGTCCTGCTGACTCATCGCTCGGGCTCATGCCGATTGCCGTCCGCGCGCGTGGTGGGCGGGGGTGCCGCCCAAGGCATGTTCGGCCTGGTGGATCGCGTCGACGACCAACTGGCGGGCGTGCTCGTTTTCGAGCCGATAGAGGACCTTCGTTCCTTCTTGACGGGTGGCGACCATCCGGGCCAGGCGCATCTTGGCCAGGTGCTGCGAGACCGAGGCAGGGGTCTTGCCCAAAAGCTCGGCCAGTGCCCCCACCGCCATTTCCCCGGACCTAAGGGCCAGAATGATTCGCACGCGGGTGGCGTCGGCAAGCATGCTGAACACTTCAACGGCAAGCTCCACATACTGGCTGTCGGAGTCCAGGGTACAAGACTTGTTATCTGCATTCATACGCACATAGTTGCACAGTACTGGCACTGGATCAAGGATCCGCATTCGACACCGGCGGCAATGCGGCTCAGAAGCTGCCGACCAGCAGACCTATGCATTCAGAAATGTACTACTTGTTACATTTACTCCTGTAACCACATATTGTGAGTGCATGACATGGATGGTATTAATAGTTCGCCTGACCGGAGCCACCTCTCGACACCGGGTGGCGGTATGGCGGGAACTGCGCCGCATCGGGGCCGCCCCCGTCACCCAGGGGGTTTGGACGGTCCCGGAGACGTCCCACTTCAGGGAGGCAGTCACGAAGGTCGAGGAGCTGGCCCGCAAGGGCTCCGGAGACGTCATCGTTCTCTCAACGACAACCGCCGGGGCGCCCGGCGAGGAAGCGATGGTCTCCGCGTTCCGCACGCAGCGCCTCGAGGAGTGGGAGGAATTCGGCGGTGACTGCCGAAAGTTCGAGGAAGAGATCGCCAAGGAAATCCGCATCGAGAAGTTCACCCTTGCGGAACTCGAGGAAGAAGAACAAAGCCTCGATCGCCTGCGACGGTGGCACCGTGAGCTCAAGAGCCGCAACGTACTGGGGCTGGCCGAGGCAACAGCGGCCGAGGCCCACCTCAAGACCTGTGTCGAGCGTCTGGACGAGTACGCCGACATGGTCTACGCCCGCCTGCACAACGACGATTCGCACGACGAGGCCACGAACGCGGGAAAGGGCTGAGCGAGACGTGGCGTGGCTCGAGGTCCTTCTCGCGGCTCTCGGCGGGCTGCTCCTGGTCTATGTCGTGCTGCTGGCATTGTTGTGGCGCCACGCGCTGAGGAACCCAGATGCCGTCGGCCTAGGCGAGGCCTTGCGTCTATTGCCCGATCTCCTGCGGTTCCTGAGCAGGCTCGTGGCGGACAGGGACCTGACGTGGTGGCCCCGGTGCACCTTGGTGCTGCTGTTGGCCTATCTCGCGTCCCCCATCGACCTTGTGCCGGACTTCATCCCCGTAGTCGGCTATGCCGACGACGTGCTGGCGGTGGCCTTGGTACTGCGCTATGTGGTTCGGCGTTCGGGGAGAGAAGCATTGTTGCGGAACTGGCAGGGCTCCGGGGCCGGGCGGCGGATCATCGAGCAGCTGGCCGGCCTCGCTGCCCCGGAGCCGCGATAACCAGGGCCCCGAAGGGAAGCTCTGGACCGGGATTCCCGAAGCGGGGGTGCTATTTCCGGATGCCGGCAACCAGTGGCGAGACAAGCACCGCTTGGGTGACATTCCGAACGAAGAGCAGAAACACCGAGGCCAGCACCGCGGCCAGGATCGGGCGGGGAACCGACACCAGCAGCCGGCCAAACAGACCGGTCAGGCTCAGCACCAACCCGAGCCAACCGGCCACAATGTAGGCGCTAGGCCCTAGATCCCGCTGCCGACCGGCACCACCCATACCTAGGCCGCCGCTTTGGCCGATTCCAGGCCCACCCTTTCGACAGCCTGGATGACCAGCATCGACCCGACACAGGAGACGGAAGGCGCCTGCGCTGACCTCGGGTCCCGGTTCCGGCTCTCTGGTGCCCAGGCACGACTGGAGCCGCATTTCGGTTGGAAGGCAACGACCTCGATCCCTGTGACGGCACGGGAACCGGGCCTGGAAGGGAGCATTTGGGGCCTAACGCTACGGCGAGGTCGGGTGCCTGACAAATATCCAGTTAAGTGTGATTGATATCGCGCCACACTCAATGGGCACCACCCTGGGTCAACCCTAGGCATATACCCAGTGTGAGGTCACGCACATACTGACATGGTGTATCTCATGGTTTCGCCACCCACCGGGTGGACCAGGGCGCCAGCGCCCGCTACGAAGGATGGAGCACTCCATGACAGAAACACTTGATACCGTCTCGGCCCTGCTTGATGATGCACTCGTCGACAGCCCGGAGACCGGCCAATTCCGCGCCAACCGAAATATCTTCACCGATGAAGAGACCTTCGAGCTTGAGATGAAGCACATCTGGGAGGGCAACTGGATTTACCTGGCCCACGAATCCCAGATCCCGAACATCGGCGACTACTTCACCACGAACATCGGCCGCCAGCCGATCGTGATCTCGCGCAACAAGGAAGGCGTGCTCAACGCCCTCATCAACGCGTGCAGCCACCGCGGCGCCATGCTTTGCCGCCGCAAGACCGATAACCGAACCACCTTTACCTGCCCGTTCCACGGCTGGACCTTCAACAACTCCGGCAAGCTGCTCAAGGTCAAGGACTCCCGCGGCGCCGGCTACCCGGAGGGCTTCAACAAGGACGGCTCGCACGACCTGACCAAGGTCGCCCGCTTCGAGTCCTACCGCGGCTTCCTCTTCGGCTCGCTGAACGCGGACGTCAAGCCGCTGACCGAGCACCTGGGCGAATCCACCAAGATCATCGACATGATCGTTGACCAGTCCCCCGAGGGCCTCGAGGTGCTGCGCGGCTCCTCCACCTACACCTATGACGGCAACTGGAAGCTCCAGGCCGAAAACGGCGCCGACGGCTACCACGTCTCGGCCACCCACTGGAACTACGCCGCCACCCAGGCCCGCCGCGCGGCCGGCGAATCCTCCAACGACACCAAGACCATGGACGCCGGCGGCTGGGACAAGCAGGAAGGCGGCTACTACTCCTTCGAGAATGGCCACCTGCTGCTGTGGACCGAATGGCTGGACCCGGCCAACCGCCCGCTGGCCGAGAAGCGCGACGAACTCGTCGCCAAGTACGGCGAGGCCAAGGCCGACTGGATGATCGGTGTCTCCCGCAACCTCTGCCTGTACCCGAACGTGTACCTGATGGACCAGTTCTCCTCGCAGATCCGTGTCTTCCGCCCGGTCGCCGTCGACAAGACCGAGGTCACCATCTACTGCATCGCCCCGGTCGGCGAATCCGACGAGGCCCGCGCGAACCGCATCCGCCAGTACGAGGATTTCTTCAACGCCTCGGGCATGGCCACCCCGGATGACCTCGAGGAATTCCGCTCCTGCCAGAAGACCTACCTGGCCACCGCCGCCAAGTGGAACGACCTTTCCCGCGGACAGGCGCACCAGATCACCGGTGCCGACGAGAACGCCAAGAAGATCGGCCTGGAGCCGATTTCCTCCGGCGCCCGCACCGAGGACGAGGGCCTGTACCCGATCCAGCACGGCTACTGGCTGGACACGATGCGCAAGGCCGTCGCCGCCGAGGCCGCATCCACCACCACCGGCACCACCGAACAGGGGAACAACCATGACTGCAACCACTAACGCCATCGTCACCAAGATCCAGACCGGTGCCGGCGAGGTCAGGCTCGAGGAGATCACGCAGTTCCTCTACCGCGAGGCCCGCTTCCTGGATGACCGCGACTTCGACAGCTGGCTCGAGTGCTACCACCCCGATGCCACCTTCTGGATGCCGGCCTGGGCCGATGACGACAAGCTCACCGAGGATCCGCAGCGCGAGATCTCGCTGATCTTCTACGGAAACCGCGGTGGCCTGGAAGACCGCGTCTTCCGCATCAAGACCGACCGCTCCTCGGCCACGTCCCTGCCGGAGCCACGCACCGGGCACAACATCTCCAACGTGGAGATCGTTTCGGTCGACGGCGACAAGGTCGATGTGCGCTTCAACTGGTTCACGCTCTACTACCGCTACCAGAATGTCGACACCTACTTCGGCAACTCCTTCTACACGATCGACTACTCCGGCGCCCAGCCGGTGATCACCGCCAAGAAGGTCGTCCTCAAGAACGACTACATCCACCACGTCGTGGACATCTACCACATCTAGTCCCGCCCGGACCGGGGCCCGTTCCCGGTCCACCGGACTGG